>JAKORR010000603.1 GCA_029777735.1 Armatimonadota bacterium
CCCAGGGCGATCGCCTCTCCTGGTCTCTCGCTGAGCAGGTAGGCACAGCCCGCCGGGCCGAAGTCGAGAACGACTTGCTGGTTTGCCTCGCTACACCGCAGAGCGCTCTGCGGGACCAACCGGTGTGCCGGGTCTCTAACCAGATCCCAGGCCACGTATTGGGCCTTCGGCAAGACGTCGCCAATGACGAACCCGTGGTCTTTGCAGCCAACGCATACTTCGATTACTTCGATGTCATCGCCACCCTCGCCACTCCTCTCCGTCCGCCGGTTGCTCTCGTCTAGCCCGGTCCCACACGAACGGCACTCCCCAGAAACCTCCTGCGGCAGATCCTCGATGATCGCGTCCACACCCAGCTCCGAGAACCTGTGCAGCTTCCGTTCGCCGAGCCCCTGGTAGGCGCGTTCGGCTAGGACTGAGGGAGTCTGCAGATCCTCATCATCGGCCTCCACCCACTCTATCGCCGCAGCAAGTCGTCCGCGGAACGTCCGCAGCAGCCAGTCGTTTATCTCCCTCCGTCCAACCTCAAGTCTGGTGACGACTTCTGGGGCGTTAGGCACAAGAAGCTGGAAGTTCCCCCCAGCACTGGCGATGACGTTGGCCTCCGAGACCCCGCACTCCTTGGCCAACCAAAGCCCGATAGCCCGCGACAGCGCAGAAAGGTAGAAGGATCGTCCGCGAAGCCTCTTGGCCAAGTGCTGTTGGCTCTCTAGACCACGCCGCTGTAGTCCGTAGATGAAGTCCTGTATGCCCGACAGGTCTCCGATCACAAGAAGATACGGCTTCCCCCCCGCGTTGTCACTCTGCGCAGCCTTAGCCGCCTCGCAGGCGGCCGCCAACCTGAGGTGCTCCAAGAGCGCTATGTCACCAGGTCCGTCCTCGGCATACGCCGGCACTCCCCAGAGGTATCGCTGCAGCAGACCCAGCACGGCGTGGATTAACTGATGCGGCGTCAGTGGTGCTCCGTCTTTCCTTCTCTGGCCAACATCGCCCACGAGTTTGGCCCAGCTCTCCCACAACGCCTCCAACAACTGCTGGAACGCCTCGTGGCTCGGTTCTAGGTCCTCTCTCGGCAAGAATGCCTCGCCTAAGCTCGTGCCGCCCTCCGCAGGCACCAGGTCAAGGGGCATATACGCCCACTGGCCTTTCGCTGGCCCAATCGTCTGTGTCCTGCCGTCCTCGCCGCACTCTATGCGCCACAGCCGCGCAGCCACGGGGCACAACAGAGGCGCCCTCGGAGGCGTACCCAGCCCCGAATCGCCGTGGCCCTCAACGATCCTCGCTACGGCGTTTGCCAGCTCCTCGTGGTGGGTCTCCCCCACAAGCTGTAGCCCATACTCGCCCACGAAGGCCTTCGCGTGCTCGGCCAGGCTGCCGTCGTTGCCTGCCCAGAGGCAAACCTTCCCCACATCATGGATGAGGCCCGCCAGAGTTGTTAACAGAACGTGGCTCTCCACGGTCTCCCCTCGCTTCGCAGTCATCACTATCAAACTACTCGGCTGCCCCTCTGACCGGGCTGCCGTTTCTCCTCTCGGCCTTCCACGCAGTCTGGACCCTCAGGCTCCTCCGCCTCTCTACTAGGCAACGGTCCCATTGCTTCGATCCTGACGAGCTTTGGGGCTCTTGGTCTCGCTCCCCTTCCCGTGGGGTCCTGTTGCGCCGGCGGCATGTAGGTCACATCTACTCCGTACTGGCTCGCCGCCGCAAGTAGCCCCAGACTCATCGGCACCGTCCCGCCTGTTATGTCAACGCTCACATCACCGAGCTCCGCCTTGTGTCGCTCCAGTATCTGTCGAGCCACCCCCCTAGTGCTATCAACGTCGAAGGCATCGGCGACCTGCTCTAGCTCAACGATCTTCTCCCCGCTTTTGCCGTTGATATCGGCTTGGAGTTCCGTTGCAGGCCCCCAACTTCCCCGCTCCCCGCGTGTCGCCAGCAGATATAGTCTCCTGGGTTTGTGGTAAGCGATAAGAGCTTCGGCCAGGGGACGGTTGGCAGGACCAAAGGTGGCGATCACGATTGGCTTTCTCGGGCTTTCGTCCTCCAGCTCGATTCTCACAGGCTTGGCCTTCACAACGAGCCGCACTACCGCCCAGACGACCATAACAACAACAAGACTTGACACAACCCTTAGAACCCACACGCCCGGCTGCTCGCGCAGCACTTCGGCGATGAGATCCGAGATCGCGTTGACAAGGATGTCTGTGGCAACCACGACCGCGGCGCCTATACATCCGACCATGGAGAGACCCAACGGGCGCAACCTACTCCTCATGGTGCCCCCGCCTCCAACCTGTACCACCCATACCCATAGCTCGTGCTCTTGCCGACATGGATGAGTTGCCCCACGGCCAACAAGGGCGCCAGACTCTGCCACCCTTCGCCTAGCCTCAACGCACCCAGTGCCCCCCTTAGCTCGAATTCGTGCCTCTGTCTGCTCGAGTAGTGCTTCCGGCTTACCGACGTGCCTCTCAGCGGCCGCGCCCCAACCTTCCCCGCCAGCTCCCGCATCTCGCCGATCCAGTCGTCCTCAGAGCCCTCCCCTCCATGCCCCACCGCAACTGCCGAAGACCCGGCACCGCCCACTGCCCCTGCGCGTCCAGCGACCGTACGCCGCTCGGACTCGCGCGAGTCCCCTTCCCCACCTACGCAGTGCGCCCGCCCCAGCGCCTGCACGCGCCGCGCCAAGGTCTCTGTCAGCAGGGGAAAGTCAAGCCGTGTCACCAGTCGGCCCTTCTCCTGCAGCCGCACCGGTGTCACGAAGTGGAGCACCGCGCTCTCGCCCTCCGGCCAGGGCACGTCCCGCCAGGTCAGCTCCGGCACTCCGTCGCCTTCCTGTTCGGGCCATACCTGCACCCACTTGCCCGTCCCTTCAAGCGCCCCCACGACCTCGACCTCGAAGGGCGTCCGCTCACTGCCCAGCCCTCTCTCGCCGGCAACCTGGAAGGCCGCCACGAAGTACGGCAGTAGCTCAATCCCGCGCCCCACTAGCGTCAGCCGGAACGCCATCCGCTCGCCCGCCTCGTACGTCACCTTGCCGAAGTCGCCCGGGCTGATAACAAAGGGGTGAGGCGCGAAGTCGCCGCCAAAGCCTAACCCGTCCGGCATTGGGGTACGGAAGACCTGCCAGAAGACACAACGCGCCGCCAGCGTGCACTCGTCACACTGCCGACCAGGGAAGGGGCAAGAAATCCGCTTCAGCGCAGCACCGAGGACGCTCCTCAGCAGGCTGCCCTTGTAGACCGGAAGCCTTCCGCCCAACCGCGCGCGAAGGACAAAGCCCAACCGCGCCAGCGCCAGCTTCGTCAGCGGTAGTCCTACCTCGGATTCAGTGCTGACACTCCGTGAGGCCCCCGCCGTGGCCTCCCACCTCCCTGGGTCACCGCCATGGCACTCACTGGTCCCCACGCAGCCCGCTCTGGGGCGCCCTGCGTCCTTCCTGGCTTTGCGAGGAGTGGGCACCCTCCCTCTCGCCAGACCGCCCATCGGTGGTTCCGGTCTAGCTGCTCTTCACAGTAATGTGATTATACACACTAAACCTACACGCTGTCAACCACTCTATGCGCACAAGGAGGGAAAGGAGGGATTCGCGTAAGTGCGCCAAGTCCCACCCCACAATTGGCCCTCTGCTTTGTAGCCCGGCCGCCGCGCCTTGCCCTTTCGCCGAGGCCCAACTGTGTCGCGCAATAAACTGCCCACCGCGTCCACGACCGCGCGACCCCAGCACCTCTCGCCTCATGGCCACGCCCTCGCCCAGCTCGTCGCGCGCCAGCCCAGACGATCATCCCGCCTCCGTCACGCCTACCCGCCTCAGCCTCGCCCTAATCCGATCCAGCCTTTCATCTGACGGCACAGGCGCGCCCACCACCTTCGCGAACTCTGCCCGATGTGCCTCCTGGTCGAACCAGTCATCATCAGCACTCAGAAACGCGCCCGCGTACGCCTCCACACAGTGCGCTTCCAGCTCCTCAGCCGAGTTCCCCGCGAGCTTGGCGAAGGGCACCGAGACGACCGTCAGCTCCTGGCCGTTCTCGTCCAGCAGCCCCCCGCCCCGGACCAGCGCTAAGATGATCTCCCTGGCGCGGCTCTTCGACACGCTGACCGTGGCCTCGGCCACGCGTTCCATAAGCTCCCTCCCCGTGATCGGACCATCCGCATCGGCGACTATCTTGGGCACCATCCCGAGAACCTTTCTCCGCTCAGCTGGCAGCGGCCGCATCTGCCGCTTTGCCAGAAAGGCGTGGACTGCCCCTGGAGCAACGGCCCCAATCAACACGCGCTCCATCGCCGACTGGTCAGCAAGCACACCGCTGCCGTCCAAGGCAGCTCTCAGCAGGCCCTCGAGACTGTGCCGATCTGCCATCACGATGCCCCAAAGCTGGTTTACCTGCTGCTGTAGCTCTGGTCGTGTGGTCAAGAGGACTAGGAAGGTGCGTCCTGCCGGCATCGAGAGCTGCTGAGCTATCGCTCTGACCCTCTGCAGGTAGCGATCATAGTCGCCGGTCTTGCATTCCAAGAGCAGAGGCACTCCGTCAATCAGGTAGAATAAATCCAGTTCCCCCGTAGTGCCGTCTTGCAGTGTCAAGACCACATCCACCAGCTTGTCGTAAGACACGCCGGATGCCTTTAGCAGCTCGTCCGTCTTCGCCATTACGTACAGCTCAAACCAGCGTCCCGTGAAGAAGTTGTATACCCGACCATCGTCCACTTGCGGTATGCCCTCAAGGACCCGCACAGATTTTGAGTAGTTGCAGGGCAGCATGCCCAGCTCACGCAGCCGGTACGCAAAGGCCACGCACCGGCTGATCTCCTCGGGCGGCCGTCCTGCCAAGTTCAGCCGGAACTTCCGCCGTTCAGCTTGGCTCCTCCGGATCGCGTCGTGCAGCCTCTGCAGATCGTCGAAGTTATTCCCAAGCTCCAGCGCCAGGGGCAACAGCGCCCGGTCATCCAGCGTCTCGCCTCGGTGAGACATCACCACGACCCCTTGGCTCTCGAGCCATGCCGCTGCCCGTTGCCCTGCCGCGTAGTCCGGCTCAACCGGCGCAGCATATTCCGCGGCGGCCGCCTCCGCCTCGCTTGGCACTAGCGCTCCCAGCGCGCGCTCCGTGGCCATTCCTGCTGCTTCACCCTCGTCGCTCTCCCGATCGCTTGCCGCCGACACGCCGTCTTGCGTGTCAGCGATGAGTCCGGCGGTGCGCCCTTCGCCCCTGCCAGTCTCGGTCGCGCCAGGCAGGCCCTCCCGTGCGGCTACCACCTGCTCCAGTAGCGCCCGCATCTCGTCTCGCAGTGCTCTAATCTCGGTCGCCAGAGTGTTCACGGCGCGCGTAAGTGCTTCCGTCGCGCAGGGTGGATTCCCGCTCGCGTCCTGTGACATCTCGCGTACACCCTCCTTCTAGTGGGTTCCTCCGCCCCTATCTTCACACCCTCGCGCTTCGAACCCAGGTCAAGGCGCGGCAGGCCTGTCAGCCGACCATGCTCTCACCACCAAGCGCTGCCTTTGCGCCGCCAGTGGCTGGGCTCCCCGTGAGAGCCGACCTCCGCTGACGAATCCCCCGGAGGGGAGAGGATCTCCTACGTAGGAAGCAGCGGGCGATTATTCTAGCTAACACCTATGTGTTTCAATCCCCAGCCCGCCGCGGACGACATCACAGTCCCCGCCACACCTCCGGTCAGGGCCGGCCCGCCAGCACGGCCTCAGCTCGACCTGCGCTGCCGCGCCCGGTCGCGTACCTGCTGTAGGTTGAGGATCTCGGCCACCTCGAACCTGGGCGGCACGGCGCCCTCCACCGGCCGAAGTCGCAGCACCGCCGGGAAGTAACCCATTCGCCCGTGGAGTTCCGCGAGCACCAGCGCGGCGATGACGCTGAGCGCCGGCAGGTTCACAAGAATCGGAAGTGTCTGCCACTCTTCCGACGTAAGACCCACGCTTTCGACCACGGCCTGCGTCTGCTCATCGAAGGGCTGCGCGTGGTCAAACCGGCACGGTGCATCGCGAACCTCAGCGACCGCCCGGCCCGTCAGCCGCACGATCTGCTCCAACTGCTCATCGGTGATCGGGTGACCAAAGTTGACGATCAGCATCTTGCCTCACAGGACCCGCAGACCCGCAACGCCATTCGCGGACCCTTTGTGGCCACATCGGCGCCGGTTTGTGGGCTAACGCGGCAGCAGGGGGGCGAGCAGTCGTGGAATCTGCCGCACGTCCTGCGCCAGTTTCGACGCCTCGGCAGGCTTGCGGTGGCCAGTGCCGCAGTGGGCAATTTCGTTACGGATACGGCTCACTTCTTGCCAGGCTGTGCGCCAGGCCTTCGCGTCGGCGTCCCGCAGGGTCGCCAAAGCGGCTTTTGCCGCTGCCGCCATCGTCTCGTTGTACTGCCGGGTGCGGTCCGTAGGCTCCAAGTGACCACACATCGCGTCGCGCGCACAGTTGCGTCCGCCCCGTGTGTCCGCGCGGCACTTCAGCCGCCAACAGGCATGGGTCACCAGCCATTCCGACGCGAGCGTAGCCGCCTGCACCAGGTGGCCGTTCTCCACGTACCACTTTATCAGCGCAAACTCACGGCCCAACTGCTGCTTCGGCGCAAGGTCCTCCTCGCCGGCCAGTTTGGCGTAGGCCTCGGACACCCGCCCCAGCAGCCGCCGCATCGGCGCCAGCCGCAGGTCAGGTGACTGCTGTAGCCCTCCTGCCGCCCGCTGCAGCCGATCCGCCTCCCTCCGCACCTGCGCGGGACGGCTGAGCTCAAGCCCCAGCGAGAGGTCCTCAAGCGCCTCGGCTAGCTGCCCGATGGGCTTGGACCCACTGACTGCCTGCCTCATCTCCTCGGCCAGCTCCCGCGAGTCCCCCGTGCGCAGGAAAGTGTGGGTGGCCGTTAGCCAGTCGAAGAGAGGCAGGAAGCCCGCGAGGTCAAACACGGGCGCCACGTCATCCGCCTGCGCGGGTGTACGGAGGGGCCGACGGGCCTCGAAGGCCCCGTAGACCAAGGCGTCCAACCGCACCCCGTAGGCCTCCTTCGCATAAGCCGCGCTGAGAAGCGCCACCAAGGGGATGGAGCGGAAGGCATGGGTGATGTCGAAGACGGCTTCCTGAGCGCCCTCCAGTGCGCCCACCACGGTGTCAAAGATCATCCACACGTCATCCACATCGTTCCCGGAAGGGATGTCGAGTGGCACGGCCCGGTCGCCCAGGGTCTTCCGCACCCGGGCCCAGGGCGGGGCCTGCTTTGCCTCCTTCGTCAGAAGCACGCGGAGCTCGAAGTCGGGGAACCAGTTCGCCAGAGCCAGGGGGAACACGTCAGTGACTTCTGGGCTGTGCGGGAATCGGTCCCAGGCATAGGTGATCGGAGAATAGGAACTAGTACCGAGAGCGGTCAGTATGACCTGACGCATGGAGGGGCCTCCCATCCTCGAGGGTTGGGGAGCAACTCATGCCGTGGATCGCCACCACTCCACCACGCAATACCCTAGAAGACTGCTACTGTTAGGTATACTAATTTGTATACTAATCTGATTACTGACTTGTATACCGTTTCAATCCCCCGGAGGAGAGACTGCTACTGCTACAGGTGTTCGGGGAACGCCCGAGATTCCGGCCCCGAGAGGCCCTTTTCCGCGCGTCGAACGCCTGTGCCACTTCTGAGAGCCCCTTTCATTGCCTCCCAGGCCTCCGAGCGCTTCTACCACCTGGCTTCCGCTTACCGCGACGAAGAATCGGCACGGATCACCCTTTCGGCACGTTAGCGGGAGGCGCCATCGGCGACTGACGAAGCCCACACAGCGATCCAGTCGGGGCAAACACCACATACATACTGGGTGCTGCGGCCGGGCAGGCCCAGAGCCCGCTAACCGCCCGGAACCCTGCTGGGCCTCGGCCACGCACTCAGGCTCGGCACGCAACCAGAACCAGCTTCCGAGTCCACGGCGCTCGGCTGTCAAGGTTCCCTCCCACCCGACGACACAATGCTACCACATCCCGCCCAACTTGTCAACCCCGGAGGATGCGTTACGGCGACCGGCCGCGCGGCCGGGAACTGCTCTGGCCCGCTGCGCCCCGCCGCCCGGCGGGCGCGCCCTCACGCGCGCCCTAGGCACCAATCGAGCAGCACTACTTCCAGCCCCCCGCGCCGGGCCTCCACCGCAGCCTGATCGTCCGCGGCCGGCTCCGCGCGGTCGCCCGTGCCCACTTCACGGACGATAGGTCCCCGACGGGCCAGTCGGTGATCATTCGTCACGAAAAGCCTCGCTTTCTCCGCCAGAGCCGTCGCCAAATGGATCGCGTCCGGCGTGCGCAGACCCTCGCTCGCGCGAAGGCCGGCGGCCATCAGTGCCACTTCCACCCCCGGCGCCACCAGCCGCAGGTTCGGGAAGGTCGTGAGAAGCGCGTAGTAGTCGCGGGCCTCGGCCTCGGCACCGGAGCGCAGAGGATGCACAAGCACCTCCGTCAGCAGGAGCGAGGAGCCCACGGCCCGAAACTTCCCCGCCTCCACGGCCGCCAAGAGGGCCGTGGTCAGGGGCCCATAGTCGCGGTGGTCCTGGAAGTGGTAGATGAAGAACATGCTGTCCAGGGCCACGATGTCGGCCTCCCGGCAGCGCTCCACCAGGCGGTCGGCCCCAGGGTGGCTCATGGTAGGCTCTCCGGGGCATCCGGGTGCTCGCCGCCCGCAGCCGGGGCCGCCGGGGAGCCTTCGTCCGCCTGGCCCTCGCCCTCGGCCGGAGGACCCTCGCATGGAGCCGTCTCGCCAGGACCGCGCGTACCTTCCGCTTGGTCCCAGCCGCGGCGCTCCTCGTCAAGGTAGGCCGCCGCGTCAACGCCCTGCCAGAGTCCGCTGTGCAGGCCCCGGAGGGCGTGCGCGTAGCTGCGCGGACGGCGGCGGAGGACGATGCGGTCGCCCTGGAGCTCGACGAGCATCCGCTCGCCCGGGCGCAGGCGGAGGGCGTCACGGAAGACCTTGGGTATGACGATCTGGCCGCGTGGGCCTACTTTGCTCTCCTCTTGCATGATGACCACCGCTGTAATCATACCTTACGGGGGAAGGTACGTCAAGTCCCAGTGTGGTTGCGCGGGCCGCGACGTCCAGCGAGGGGACCGACAAAAGAGGATAAAGGCAAGGCCACAAATTGCCACGGTGCGCCCGTCCTCCCAACGGCGAGGGCTCAACACATTCCGGCTCCAGTGTCAAGCCTCGGCGCGGAGTCGAGGTTGTTCGCCTCGCGCAGGATGCTCCGGCGGCCGGTTGTGCAGCGTACCTTGTGTAGGAGCCGGCTAGGCCGGCGACCTCGGGCCGAGACGGTGGGCTGACGGCCATGGAGTCCGCGAGGGCGCGCGCCGTGCGGCCATAGGGGGCGCTAGTCATCGTCAGTGGTCACCGGACTTGTCAGGGGGGCGACTGGCTGTCGCCAGGCCACCCTGAGAAGAACAGTCAAGGCACCTCGACCATGTGGTCGAAGCAGCTGCTGTACGGCTTCCTGCGTCGCCCTCGAGAGTGACGACAGGACCCGAGCCGCCCGAGAGCAGGGCGACGGGGTCCTACGCCAGGGTGAGGTTATGGCGCGAAGCGAGATCGTTGACCTGGTCGAGCAGCATTCGATAGGCCGGTTCTGACGTGTTCCCACTGGCCGCTTCGAGCGCGCAGCCGAGAAACTTTTTTAGACGCTCCTGGATCTCGGTACGCCGGGTCTCGTCGGCCGAGGCCACATGCCTGTCGATGGTCTCAAGAAGTCGCGACCGCAGCTCAGCCTTCTGCGTGAGGAGGATCTTGCAGGAGGGCAGGTCGCGCGCCAGCTGTTCCTCCTGCGTCAAGCCGCTCGGGTAGGTATAGAGGAAGCACAACAGCGGTATGGTTATCGTGGAGTCGGGCTCTCTGATGCTGCCCTCGCTAAGAAGGCCCAGGCAGTTGGCCACCTCGACCGCGAAGTGAGCCTGACTGGCAACGGAGTCATCGGGCGGGAAGATGTCGGGGAAGCGTGTCGCCATATCGTCGCGGACGATGTGGAGGGGGGGGTCGTTTGCCTTGTCAGAGAGAGCAAGGTAGGCCGCGCGCCACTCGGGGACTCCGGTCAGAGCGCGCAGAGCAAGGCCACAGCTCTCGTGAACGAAGTTGATGGTCGCAGGGTCATCGTTGTCGCTGATGTCTCCTGGAGGGATTCCGAGGTTCTCCAGCACGTCAAGAACACGTTTTCGCTCGGGGTCAGGGTCATCAGCCAGATAGCCGCCGTAGATGCCGACGAGGCTGTGGACCAGCATTTCGGAAGGGTTCCACTTGCCGTCGGTGAGGGCCGCAACGTGGGCGGCGTAGGGCTTTGATTGATCCCAGGCGGAAACGATCTGGTTGCGCAGCTCGGCGTCGCTGGGATACATGAGATCGAGAATGTCGACAGCGCCGGTGGCCGTTGTCCTATTGCCCGAGGGCACTGCAAACTCTTGCACTGCCTGGTGGCACCGCTGCTCCAACTCCTTCGCGAGCCGATCAAGGATAGCAGAGTCGTTCCTCGCGCGGTCAGCAAGGTCGAGCCAGCTCACACCGAGCGCATCGAGAACTTCCCGCGTGATCTGTGTGGGATCGGCCTCTGGGCTCTGTCTCACATAGTCGGCGTACAGGCGGTCGAGAAGTCTCTCATTCACGAGGCGGTCACCGGCGACGGGCATGGTGAGGACTCGGTCGAGAGTGGCCTGGGCTTTGCGCATCGCTTGCTCTTGAGCTTGGCCGAGGACGTAGCGCACCTGCCCCAGTACCATAATCAGATCATCACACACTTCGCACAACCTACGCAGGACACGAGCGCCCTGGGTGCGCACGAGTTCTAGCACATGGGCTCTCTGGTACATGGAGGCCCAGCGCAGGTACTTTTCAGTATCGGCGAGCATGCGTTGGCGTTTATGTATGAGAACTACCTGGCGGGCGAGGTTGTTGAGGCGGGTAAGGCACTTATTGCGCTGTTCTTCGATAAAGGAACTGATAGGAATCCCAGCACCCTGGCGGCGGGTCTCGTTGATGAGAACGAAGTCGCCGAGCTGGTCGGCGATGAAGGAGGCATCCCGCGCATGGCGCTCGAGATCGCCAGCCCACTGCTCAAGCGCGTACTTAAGCCGATCCAGGAAACACCAGGCCCAGTCAGGACCGTGAGCCGGATCGCTGACCTGCTTTGCTACATCATTGCGGATGGCCTCCGCCAGCTTCCTACTGAGCTTGTCGGCATTCGTCGCTATCTGGCGGGCGAAGGCGCCCCATTGTATGGGCTCGCCTGAGGTGCTGTAGGCTTCGTCCTCTGTCTGGCGGATCTGCTCAAGTGTGTTTACCCACCCGGCGTTGGTCGGCCAGTTTTCGTTGACGGCTCGGCTTAGAACGCTCGAGGCCCAGTGGGCAGGCTGGTTCACCAGCGGCTCTCCGCCAGGGCCAAGGCCCACGGGCTCGATGACTCCGCCCGAATCGTCCTGTCGCTGGAGGAGGCCGTTCGCAGGAGCGAAGTGGTGCAGGATGTAGGCCCGCGTCTCCTCCACAACTTCCTCGGGCCAGTCAGTCTTCATACCCCGGCCCTCCTCCCGAGGGACCTGGCGGGCCGAGCGGAGGAACCAGGACGCGGCCACCTCTTGCGCCAGGCGGGCGGCCAGTGCCTCACGGGTCTGCGGCGCTGGGAAGTAGAGGGCACAAGCGCCGCAGCTTTGGAAGCCAGCGGGCATGCCAGCGCCATCCGACTGCTGGCCCCTAGCGCGGTGAACATCCTGCCGCTTTGAGCGCTTGAAGGGCCCGATGATCGAGAAATCGAGACAAATGTAATCGGCAAGCATGTTCAGTAGCCAGTCATGTTTCTGCTGGACGCCTTGAGTGTTGGTTACGTCCAGCATATAGCACATGTCAAAGGGAGGGCCCGCGAAGTGGACGTGCGAGGCCTCATCGGTGCCATAACGGACGTCGAAACCCGCGTTGGCGAAAAGGGGACTTAGCGCGCCAGTGGCTGCACCATGGCTGCTGTAATAGTTGCACTCTCTAAGTGCCGCGTAACAGTTCGCCATTTTGCGCTGGTGGTTGCCTCCGGGGAAGGCGGACGCGAGAAGGCAAAAGCCAACCACGGACCAGTCCGCCTTGCTCTGCACGAGGTGCCTGCATAGGTAGGCCACGTCGAGGAAGATGCCTGAACCGGTACCGCCCGCAAGGGAGCAGACAAGGTAGATGTCCAGGCCGGGTGCGGTAGGTGTGCCGTAGTTGTCACGCACGTATTCCCGCGCCTCATTGGCGTTGATCCTGTCCAACTGCGCTGTGATCGCACTCTTAACCTCGTTGACGTGCTGGAAGAGACACAGACGGCCAAGCTGGCGAACGTTGCCAGCGCCTGCTGTTATGTTCACAAAGCTGCGCAGACGCGCAAGCGAGAACCACTCCAGGTGAGG
Organism: Armatimonadota bacterium; assembly: GCA_029777735.1. Classification (GTDB taxonomy): domain Bacteria; phylum Armatimonadota; class Zipacnadia; order Zipacnadales; family FEN-943; genus JAKORR01. The sequence goes on from JAKORR010000603.1 coordinate 12,383, forward strand.
GTAATTGCCAGCGGCAATCCCGTTGTAGAGGTCAGTAGCGCCGCTCACGGCAAGGTTGACCCGCTCTGCGGGTTGCACCATGTGCTCAGGAGACAAGGCCACGTCTGGATGACTACGGGCCGATTCCTCCCACCCCAGGTCGCAGTCGAGCCACAGGAAGGCGACGATGGGCATCCGGTCCAGCGAGCCGTATCGGTCAAGCAGCCGCCGACGAACCCGGTAGATCGTGTCGAGACCTGTGCCGCCTAGCCCGAGCACAAGAATCGGCTTCATATGAGGCACGGCATTCTCCTGTTGGACTTGGGCCTGATCATCAGCCATACTTGCTCACCCTCCCGCAATGAATATGACCTACTGAGAACCCGGACCATCGCCGCTCCAGAAGTCGCTTTCTGAGCGATCGTCATCCGGGGATGGGCCAAACGCGCGCTCTTCGATGTCCTCGAGCTCCGCTTCATCGCCGCTGAGCACCTTGAAGTGTGTGGTCGCGGCGCGGAAGCGCACACCGGTGCACTGGGAGGCGTCACTGGGTACGAGGACTACATCCACGGGGTCTGTGCCGAAGGTGACGGTCCCAGTGGGTTGGCCTCTGACCGTGCAGTCAGTCGGCACGATCTCGACCACTCCCTCACGGCCCCGACGACGCAGGAGGATCTTGCAGGCAGTGATCCCTTGGGACACAGTGAGGGAGGTTTCGTCGCCCGGGCGCGGTAGGCCAACTGTGCCCGGCACAGGCGGGTCGCCATAGTAGTAATAAACCGTTATCTGCTCAGCGGCCTTCGGCCAAAGGATCTTCGCCAGCGAGGCTAATAGCAACAGCCCGATGGCTAGGCCCACAACACCCCAAGGGGACGGTTTGTACTTCACAGGCACGCGCGCCACGATCGGCGGCCTTTCCGCAGGGAACCGGAACACCGGGACGTCGAGAACCCTCTCGGTAGCCTCCTCGTCCGAGCCGAGCAGTTTGTCCGACGTCAACTTGAGCTCGCTGGTGTCAGCCGTGACTGTAAGTTCACCGGTGAAAGAACGAAGGGCCCAGA
>JAKORR010000604.1 GCA_029777735.1 Armatimonadota bacterium
CAAGTACAGCTTAGCACTGGGGCCTGGCGCGCCGGAAAGCTGCTGGTGTACGGTGTGCAGATGCGCAACTTTCGGTACGAGAGTGGACGCTACCGGGTACAGATCGCCCAGCCGATGCACGTGTACGATCTCAAGGATGGCAAGTACCTAGGCAAGAGGAGTGAGGTGAACCTGCCGGCCGTGAGAACGCGGTTCTTGGCCTTCTCGCCCGAGAAGGTCACGCCGGTGGCAGCCGCGCTGGACAGGAAGACTTACGTTCCGGGCGACCGGGTGGTCTTGCGGATGGCACCAGGCAAGGGCAACCCGGAGGGCCTGTACGCCGTCGGCCTGCGCGTATATGACCCGTCCGGGGCCGAGCAGTTATGGGCCAGGCGGTCGGTTGTTCTAGGGCAACCAACCACCACAAACTTTGCTCTCGGGCTCAATGCCGCAGGAGGTCAATGGCGCGTAGCCACGAGGGACCTGATCACCGGCCAGACAGCCGACCTGTGGTTCACGGTGAGTGGAAGTAACCCGTCGCTCTGGCCCGGCTGCTATGTGCCTCACTAGGCGCAACCAATCCAACGATCGAGCGACGGACAGGGCTGCTTCCCCAGCTGGCGCGGTGCACGCCGAGAAGGTTGCCCGTGGGTTGCCAGAGGCCCAGGGAAGAGGGCCAGTGGGCAGGGGGCGCATCCTCTATACACCTGGAGCCGTCCCGGGGCTTGGCCAGCAGAGCTCGAAGGCCTGGCGCCGTGCCCAAGACGCCACGAGTCAAGCGAGGTGTGGACACAGTGAAGGTCGCTACCGCGGAGCAGATACGTGCTATCGACCGTGCGGCAGTGGAATTGGGATTGCCAAGCGTCGTGCTGATGGAGAACGCAGGTCTTGCCGTCATGCACGCCGTGGTTGAGATTGCAGAGGCCCTCGGGGACGATCCGTCGGTCCTAGTAGTCGCCGGCAAGGGCAACAACGGCGGCGACGGGCTGGTGGTGGCGCGGCACTTGAGCAACCACGGCTATGACGTGGCTGTGGCGTTGTTGTGCACGGGCGAAGAGCTGAAGGGGGACGCGGCGGTGAACTACGCGGCCGCGCGCGGGTATGGCGTAGAGCTGCTGGAGGATTGTCAAGGTCAGGAACTGATGAGGGCCATCGCCGGCGCAGACCTCTTAGTTGACGCGATCCTGGGCACAGGTGTCAGTGGCGATGTGACGGGTCGAGCGCGCGAGGCCCTTGACCTGATCAACGACAGACAAGCGCCGGTGGTCGCAGTGGACCTGCCGTCCGGCATAAACGCAGACACTGGAGCTGTCTGCGGCGCGGCGGTGCGGGCCCTAGTGACAGTTACTTTCGGGCTGCCGAAGGTGGGCAATGTTGTGTACCCGGGCGCGGCCTACGGTGGCGAACTGCGTGTGGCAGACATCAGTCTTCCGCCCGCGGCACTTGAGGATGCTGCCATCCAGACGAGCCTTCTCACGCCCCAGGTTGCCGAGTCTGCCCTGCCGCCGAGGTGGCCTGATATGCACAAGGGCGATGCGGGCCGGGTGCTAGTGGTGGCGGGATCGCGCGGGTACACTGGCGCAGCGACGCTGGCAGCAATGGGAGCGCTGCGCGCCGGAGCGGGGTTGGTGTACTTGGCCGCGCCGGCGTCGCTGAATATGATCCTTGAGACCAAATGCACTGAGGCCATCACGCTCCCGCAGCCGGAAACCGACGTCGCGTCGCTGGCCCGAGCCGCTGCGGACGAGCTGGTAGCAGTCGCCTCGCAGTGCAACGCCGTCGTCCTGGGACCAGGTCTGTCGCGCCATCCTGAGACAGCTGAGCTTGTGGGAGAGCTAGTGCGGCGCGTTGAGGTGCCGCTGGTCATCGATGCCGACGGGCTCAACTGCCTGGCGGACGTCGGGCCCCTGGTGCTGGGAGAACGTCCCGGGCCCACCGTCATCACGCCACACCCGGGCGAGTTGGGTCGGCTGCTTGGGGACTCTGTCGCCGAGGTGCAGGTCGATCGGCTAGCGCGGGCACGGAGGGCAGCC
>JAKORR010000605.1 GCA_029777735.1 Armatimonadota bacterium
CTCGCATCGCGAACCTGTCCTTGCTCAACAAGCCCCGAGGCTACCAGCGCAGCGGCAAGAGCATCTACTGAGCCCCCCATTACTGCCTTCACCGCCGCCACGCGCGCTGCCTTCTGGTCGCCCGCAAGCAGCCGCACCATCGCCAGGCGTTCCTGCACGCCCGCGTGATTTGGCCCCATCTGGTCGGCCTGCTCCGCATAGGTAGCCGAAGCCTGTGTATCCCCTGCCACAAGCGAGGCGACGGACGCCAGGGCCAGCGACAACTCGGGCGCCAGCTCTAGCCGCCGCAAAGCGTTGGCTGCCCACAACACCTGCTCCGCCTTGCCTACGCCCGCCGCGCGTGTGGCCATGGTGTCGAGTGCCTGAACCGCCGTTGCGGTTGGCAGGGCCGACAGGATCATGACACCGAGGCTCTCGTTCTTGGTCTCGGCGACGTGCTCGACGAACCGCAGACATGCCCGCAGTTGAGGGTGGTTCCTGAGCATGGCCCGTAGGGCCGTTATCGGTGGCTCCTCGTCCCACGTCATCGCGCGGGCCAGCAGCAGCGGCAGGTGTATCAGCGTGATTCTCACGCCCCCCTCTCTCATCCGCTGCATCAGGTCCAAAACCGAGGCGTAGCGCCCAGTAATCAGGTAGCCCCACGCCAACATTTGCCAAAGATTCGACGATTCTCCCGCTCCTTCGTAGAACTTGAGCGCCCTCTCGCCCGCTTCTAAGGCTACATCCCACTTGTCGGCGTTGGCGAGAGCCAACGCCAGCGATATCGCCACATCGGCGTTGTCCGGCAGGCCGATGGACGCCGCCCGCAGCTTCTCCAGAGCAGTCTCATGCTCGCCCCGCTGCGAAGCCACCAGCCCCTGCGCGAAGGCGAGCCAACCCTCGGCGTCAGCCCCGGACCCGGCCGCCCGCGCGAAGACCCGCTCTGCCAGACCGAACCACCGCGGCCCGAGGCTTAGTAACAGGCGTCCTATAGTCACGGCCAGACTGCTTGCTGTACGACGCTTCCTCATGGTTTGCTCTAGGTGGGGGCAGGATGCTCTGCGTCTATTAGCCCTTCGCC
>JAKORR010000606.1 GCA_029777735.1 Armatimonadota bacterium
CACCGGAGCCAAGGCAGCCCATCCGACGAAACCAGACCGGAGGCCAACAAGCGGACACTACTGCTCCGAGTGGAGGTGCTTTGTGAGAAGGAGAGAAGGCTTCACTCTGATTGAGCTGCTGGTTGTGATTGCGATCATCGCAATCCTGGCGGCGATCCTGTTCCCGGTGTTCGCCCGGGCGCGCGAGAATGCCCGCAAGGCATCGTGCCAGAGCAACCTGAAGCAGCTCTCGTCGGCATTCCTGATGTACGTCCAGGACAACGACGAGATGTGGTACTCCTGGGCGTGTGGCTGCAACTACGTGCCGGGCAACCCGCACTGCTGGTATCCCCCGCTGCAGGCCTACATCAAGAGCACCGACGTCACCATCTGCCCCTCGATCGGTAAGGTCGGCCGCTCTGTCCCCTGCGGCGCGGAGGTCACCACGCTGACCTACGGCATCAGCTATCTCCTGCGGCAGAACACCAGCATCGCCCAGTGGCAGCGGCCCGCCAGTTGCGTGTTGTTCGCGGACTCCGGCAACATCGAGAACGGACTGCTGTCGGAGTCTGGCTACGTCTCCAACTGCGGGCCGGCAAAAGGGCGGCCACTGGGAGATGCCTCTGAGAACTGGCCCAGCACCTGCCAGTGGCGCATCCTCTGGCGCGCCCGCGACCGACACAACGGCGGCCTCAACGTCTCCTACATGGACGGCCACGTGAAGTGGGAGAAGCTGGCGAACCTGGTGGACTACAGCATCTGGTCGCCATAGCCCGGCGCCACGCTAGCGCGCCGAGAGGGCCAGAGAACAAGGGGGCGCCCGGTGGGCGCCCCCTGCCGCTCCGAGGGTTCTCGTCTCAGAAGGTGTAGCCGAGGGTGGTGCGAGTGCGGAAGTCGGAGGCTTTAACCCCTTCCGGGCGCGGGGTGTTGTTGTAATCGTGCGTGGCGGAAAGCCCGAGGCTAATGGCGCGGGTGAGCGGGAAGGAAAGCGTCAGGTCGCTGACCGCGCGCAGGGGATAAGGCGAGCGCACGCTGGGATGGACGGCCATGCTCAGGCTGAGGGTGGAGGCGTTCAGCACGCGCATCTGCGTCGCGGAGAAGAGGCGCACCGTCACGTCGTCGGTGGAGTTGAGGCGGCTGAACTTCTCCCAGACGTAGTTGCCACCCACCTCGACGTTCCAGGTGAACCGGGGCTGTTGCACCAGCCGGTAGCCCATCGACAGCGCGTGGTTCTGCCGCAGCATCAGCTTCTGCACGTCGTCTTGCTGAAGGATGGTATTGACCGAGAGGTAGCGCCGCCCTCCCTGG
>JAKORR010000607.1 GCA_029777735.1 Armatimonadota bacterium
CGGGGACGGGGGCAGCGAAGAATCGATCACCGTCCTTCTGCCAACCTGTGATGAGCCGCCCGCCATAGAGCACGGGCTTCTCGCCGGTAGCCGCCTCAATTGTCAGCCCCGCGTCCTGCGGTCCGAGCGTCACTGCCACCTCGTAGTATTTGCCGCCACCCACCACAATACGCCGGGGGTCGCCCGCTGGCACCGCCCGTGACATCTCGACAGCTTTCCCAAGGCTCGCTAGGGGCGCAGCCCGTGTGCCCGGATTAGCGTCGCTACCCCCAGGCGCGACGTACAGCTCTGCCGTCCAGCCCGTGCAGACGACCAGCAACAAAAACACCGCAAGACTCAGCGCCGCAGCCATGCGTCTCACCTCTTTGGACCTGGGCGACGGCAGCGCCCCCACGGCTCTATCGGCCTGCACCACCCCACAGGAGCCGAACATGCCCCCTCCTGTTTGATACCGCACCCTCGTTTGCCCAACGGTGCGAGAGCTCACCACCTGGCCCTTTAACTGGGCGTAGGCCTACTATTGACTGCAGTAGACAGACCATCCCCGCGCCCGCTCTGGACTAGATAGCTATCCTGTCGTTTCTCCCTTCCGTGATCTCACCTCGAACACGCACTTGGCCTGATCGCTTTCCGACAAGTCGATATGGCACTCGAAGCCCAGCGGTTCGAGCACCCGGCGATAAAGCACGTCGCAGTGGCCGCAGTAATCGTGATACGGCTCAATGTGCGTGTACTGCAGCAGCCGTCCCTTGGACGGACACTGGTGCATGATTATGCGAAACTCCCCTACTTCCTCGTCCAGCTCCATGGTGAAGTCGGCAGCTTCCTCGTTTAGCGTATGGCTCCAGTACAGCCAACAGCCTCGGATTCCGTGTTCTTTCACCAGTTGCCGCAAGTTGCCCAGGAAGTTGTCGGACAGGTAGTTCCAGAAGTCCAGCACAGCCTCCCTCCCGCCCTTCTCCTCGAGATACTTGAACAGCTCGCTGTAGGCCGGGATAAAGTCTGTGCAGGGGATCACTGCGCCTTCCTCCTGTAGAACCGCTGGACGCTACGCCCGGTCTCGTCGTCGTACTCAACCAGCTCCGCGGCAAAGTCCGAGCCCTCGCACAAGGCTTCGTTGACGATGCGCGTGGTCTCGCCGAAGAGCCGCGCGACGGTGTATCCCCGCGAGCGCATGTGCGTTACGGCGGGGCAAGCGGCCACGCGAAGGATTAACTCCTCACCAGCCAGGGTAATACTTGCCTCGCCGCCCTCGGTCTCGTAGAGCCGCTCGAAGTGCTCCTTGAGGGCTACAAGGCCGCGCCGTCGCAAATCTGCCTTCAGCGGA
>JAKORR010000608.1 GCA_029777735.1 Armatimonadota bacterium
CAGCCTTGTCTGGTGTATCCCGGGCGCTGGTGACGACTATGGAGCGTCGGCGGTTAGCGACACCCACAACGGCGGGAGCAACGTCGGATTCTTCGACGGTCACGCTAAGTGGATGAAGAAGTCAACCTTCACCGGCAGCCCAGAGGCGCAGGTTTGGTGGGATCCGCCGCTGTAGAGGGCTGTACCGCCTAGTCCCGAGGCTGCCGGTGGCCGTCGCTGGCGCGCAGGAACGGGTGTGCGCAGGTGGCATGTTTCCCGCGGAAAGGGGCTAAGATTCTCTGCCCCGGAGCCTAGTTGGGCGTCGGCTACCCTGTACTTCCTGCCCTGGGCCCTCACGACAGCCTCTTCGCAGCGAAAGATTCGTCCTGCGGGAACCAAACATTCCCGTAAGAGGAAAGGTGTTGACAGGGCGGGAGAGTGGGGGTATCATCTCGATACGCTGTTTGACAATCGACGGGGTGGCTCATCAAGAGACCGTCAAAGGGAGACCGTGCTCCAGGGACGGCACCAACCTGTTATAGCCGGCGGGCCGATGTTAGATCGGCCCCAAGGATAGCAAGGTGGTAAACCACGGGCGGCTCGGAAGCCGCAGGGATGAGACCCACGTGAAAGCGTGAGCCATCCGATGCGGATGGCTTTTTTATTGCCCGCTCTGGGTAAAGCACGCGGGTTTCGAGGACAGCCAGCCCCGCCATTTCATCTCCTGGAGGAGAGACCGTTTATGGACCTACGCATTACGCAGGCTGCTTACGAACCCATGGACCAGCGGACGATCGAGATGGTCGAGCGGAAGGGGATCGGACACCCTGACACGATCTGCGACAAGGTGGCGGAGGAGCTGAGCCGAGCCCTAAGCCGGTATTACCTTGGGAGCTGTCACCGGATCCTGCATCACAATGTGGACAAGGCGCTGCTGGTTGGGGGGCAGACTCAGGCGTGGTTTGGGGGCGGAGAGATAATCGAGCCAATACGGTTGATCCTGTCGGGGCGGGCCGCGCTCGCCAGTAATGGGAAGCAGGTGCCCCTGGGGCGGTTGGCCGTGGAGACGGCGCGCGGATGGCTGCGCGAGCACCTGCCCTGCCTGCCCGACGAAGGGATCATCGTGGACTACCTGATGAAGCCGGGGTCGGTGGACCTGTGCAACCTTGTGGAGGCCGAGGACTGCAGTGTGCCGCTGGCCAACGATACGTCGCTAGGGGTGGGCCATGCGCCGCTGTCGGAAACCGAGCGGCTGGTGTTGTCGGTGGAACATGTGATGGAGGAATTCGATCAGGTGGGACAAGATGTAAAAATCATGGCCCTGCGCCGGAAGGAGCGCATCGACCTGACGGTAGCGGCGGCCTTCATCAGCTCGCGCACGCCCAATGAGGAGACCTATAGGATGGTCAAGGAAGAGATCGCCGAAAGGGTTCGCGAGGCCGCGGCACGGGTGACGGAGCGCGAAGTGCAAGTATGGGTGAACACGGGCGACAAGCCGGAGCAGGATTCCTACTTCCTGACCGTCACAGGTACTAGCGCAGAAGCGGGTGACGACGGACAGGTGGGGCGGGGCAACCGGGTCAACGGCCTGATCACGCCCTTCCGGCCCATGAGCATGGAGGCTGCGGCGGGCAAGAACCCGGTCAGCCACGTGGGGAAGATTTACAATGTGATGGCGGGCAGGATCGCGTCGTATATCGCCGAGGCGGTCGAGGGTGCGGAGGTGGCCTGCTATATTCTCTCGCAGATAGGCAAGCCTATCAACGATCCCATGACCGTGCATATCGAAGTGGCTGGGGCGTGCAGGGACGCCGCCGCGAAACCCGCGCAGGAGGCGGTCGAGCAGGTGCTCAGCAGGTGGCGAGAACTGCAGACCGATTTCGTGCACGGCAGGTGCCAGATAGCCTAGGAGTGGAGGGGCGCAGCGGCTCGGGCCTTACCAATCGCTCCACCGGTGCCAGGTGATGCCCGCCCTGTCAGGGATGCCCTCCGGCCTGCATACTTGAGGACGCTGCCGAGGGGGAAGGGGGACGCCTGAGGAGTTCCTGTCGTCCTCCTGGCAATACCAGTGCGGGGCCCGCTCATACCCCAGGGAGTACGAGTATTCTCGGGCCCCGCGTCATATATTCTCACTTTCTCACTACGCCAAGGTCTTGTAGCCGTACCGGGCTAGGGCTTCTTGTCGCTGGGCGGGACGACAAAGTCAAATCGGCGCTGCGTGGTCCACGCCTCGTAGCGCGGGTCGGCGGCCCACTGCCTGTAAGTGTCCTCGATGCGGTCGGCCAAGGCGTGGCGGGTGGCCGAGGCGCCAGTGCCAGAGACGACCTCGCCGCCGACGGGCTGCCCGGGCCGGTTGAAGCGTACCTCCACGGGTTGTCCGGCAGTGTCGGTGAGGGCCACGCCGACGGTGCTCTCGTCGCGCAGTAGCCTGGCGTCCAGCGACGGAGGCGCGCCCGCACTCGTTCGCAGCACGGTCAGGTACTCGATGGCCTCGCCGGTGGCCTCGGCAGGCTCGAGACGCACCAGCTTCTGCTTCTTCCACTGATAGCCACCGGGCAGCGAGGGAAGGGTCACCCTGAGGGCCTGGGGCAGCAGGGTTACGGCCCGCAGGCCCACGGAGCCGCTGACGACGGTGAAGCCGCTGTCCTCGGCGGTGGTTTGCTCACCCGTGGTGAAGAGGAGGGCCGAGGACGTGGCCTCGTGGCCTGGGAGGATTCGGTCGTAGATTACGACCGTGTCGGGCCTCAGGTAGACGACTTGCCTGTAACCTTCGCGCATTTCAGCGAGAGTCCAAGCGTTGGAGACGTCGCCGGCCACGTAGTCGAAGCGCGGAGAGGTTTCGTAGGCGGTGATAAAGCCCTCGTGGCGGTAGAGGGTCTGGGTATGTCCGTGGAGGTCGAGGCCGCCGCCCCAGCCCGACTCGGCGGGGGAATAGCCGATGAGTCTCTGATCGCGCGTGATGTAGGTCCACACAGGCTTGGAGAAGCGGTTGAGGACGAGGTGCTCGTCGTCACGCGGGAGGCTGAGATTGATGCGCCATCTGTCAAGCCATTGATCGCCGAGGACGACGGTGTTGGCCCAGCGGGGCGTGTTGTTGCCGTCATCGCCCCAGAGGGCGGGCCAGCCGATGAGGGGCTCACCAGCTCGCCAGAGCATAAGGTGTCCGGGGACGCCGCGGGGCGTGTGGTCGCGCGTGCCAGAGTTGAAGAAGACCTCGGTGGCATCGGCGTCCCAGCCGGAGCGTAGGGCAGCCCAGCCATCCGCGTCGAAGAGGGCGGCGGGAGGGAGCTCTTCCCACTTGACGGTGGGGGCGGTAGGGTCGTACCAGCCGAGGGCCAAAGCGACGGGGACCGAAACGCCAGTGACGAAGTGGTGAACGCCGCCGCCGAGGGGACCGACGTAGGGCATGCCCTCGAGCGCGAAGAGCTTGTCAACGGCCTGGTTCTCGTCAGGCAGGGGCCCATTCAGCTTGGCGATCCACTCGTCCCAGCGGTAGAGGGTCTTTTCAAGAGGATGGCGCGAGAGAGCGCAGAGTATCCACCGCCAGGGCTCGCCATTGGGGCCGCGCCGTGCCGGCAAGAGGCGCGGCTTGTCCTCGATGGGGTCGAGGTATCGGTGAAAGGTCAAGAAGCCACGGAAGAAGGGCTTGTCGAAGATCCGCGGCTCATCGAAGAAGTTGCTGAAGTAGACCCAGGAAAGCTCGTGGCCATGCATGGGGCAGTGAC
>JAKORR010000609.1 GCA_029777735.1 Armatimonadota bacterium
GTGCTGATCGACTTCTGGGACTACACCTGCATCAATTGTATTCGTACCCTTCCCTACGTGACAAGCTGGTACGAGCGCTACGCCGCGTGCGACTTCGTGGTGGTAGGCATACATACGCCCGAGTTCCCCTTTGCCCGCTCCCGCACGCAGGTCCAGAGCGCCATCGAGGAGTACGGCATTCGCTACCCGGTGCTGCTCGACAACGAGTACGCCAACTGGGACCTCTACGCGAACCGCGCCTGGCCGACCAAGTACCTGATCGACAAGGACGGCTACATCCGCTACCAGGTGCGGGGTGAAGGGTATTACGCGCAGACAGAGCAGGCTATTCAGGCGGCCCTGCGCCTGCACAACCCCGACGCCACCTTCCCACCCGTGATGGAGCCGCTCCGCCCGGAGGATCAGCCCGGCGCGGCCTGCTACCCCACCACACCGGAACTGTACACCGGCTACCAGCGTGGCTCGCTCGGCAACCGGCAGGGCTATGCCACTGGCAGCCCTGTCGTGTACGAGCTTCCTCCCGCCAGCGAACGTGAGGAACCGTTCTTCTACGCGAGCGGCATCTGGCGGGCCGGCCCGGAGAGCTTCTCGTTTGCCGGGCAGGAAATGGGGCGCATCCTGCTGCCGTACCGTGCCGCCGGGGTGAACGTCGTGCTCAGCCCGTCCGCCGACCCGGTCGAGGTGTCGCTCAACCTGCGCCCCGCCGGCGTCGAGCCTCGGGTTGAGGTTTTTCAGGACGGCCAGCCGCTAACGCCGGAGAATGCCGGAGACGACATCCTGTACGACGACGGCGGCATCACCTATATCCTCGTCGACCGCCCACGCATGTACGAGCTGGTGCGCAACCCGGATTATGGCGCGCACGAGCTTGAGTTAATCTTCCGCGCGAACGGCCTGGCGTTGTACTCATTTACATTCACGTCCTGCGTTCTGCCGGGGTCGCCGGAGTGACCCCGGCCCTGCTTAACCTCCATCGCCGAAGCGGTAGCACCCGCAGAGTCCGCCTTCTCTCAAGGCGCTGAAATATGAAGAAAGAGGTTAACCAGACCCACCATGCTACGATCCCTGCTTCTCTATCTTGCACAGGCAGCCTGGGCTCAGAAGATCGTCAGCAACTGGCGCGTCACCAAGCGTGTGGTGCGGCGCTTCGTCGCCGGGGAGACGCTTCAGGAGGCGGTTGAGGCAGTACGCGAGCTCAACGCCAAAGGGCTGACCGCCACCCTCGACGTACTCGGCGAGAGCATCGATGAGCCGGACCAGGCGCGCGCCATGAAGGA
>JAKORR010000610.1 GCA_029777735.1 Armatimonadota bacterium
GATCGTGCAGACCTGCGTGGTGCACCTGATCCGCAACTCCATGCGCTACGCCTCGTGGAAGGACCGCAAAGCGATCGCCGCCTACCTGCGCCCGATCTACACCGCCCCCACCGCGGAGGCCGCCGAGCAAGCCCTCGAGGTGTTCGCAGCCTCCGAGGTCGGCCGGCGTAGCCCGGCCGTGGTCGACGCGTGGCGGCGGGCCTGGCAGGAGTTCATACCGTTCCTGGACCTGCCCGTGGAGATCCGCCGGGTCGTCTACACGACCAACGCGATCGAATCGATCAACTACCAGCTGCGCAAGGTCACCAAGACCAGAGGCCAGTTCCCCAACGATGTCGCCGCCTACAAACTGCTCTACCTGGCCATCTGCGACATCGAAGTCCGAACCACCACCCGAGGAGGCAACAAGGAGAAGAAACTACTGCAGCGAGGAGCCAACACCCAACACTGGAAAGACGCCCTCAACCACTTCGCGATCATCTACCCCGGCCGGCTCCCAGAAGCCATCTGACCACCAACATCACATGTCACTTACACAGCCAACTTGACACGCTCACGCGCTCCAGGGCGACCACGACAAGTAGGTAGCGATCTCGGCGGGGGACCGCATCGACTAGCTGCCTCAGCGGATCAAAAACCGGCGGGCTCTTCTTCGGACAGCTGATGAATGGCTTCCAGCTGGCGGGCATCCGCCCACGCCTTGAGCCTTGAGCCGCTCGCAGGCAGCCGCGACCTCCAGCGGGTCCCCGCCGGGGGTTTCGATCAGCCCGAGAGCCTGCCCAACATCCATACCCCCACGCTAGAACAGAGGTACGACAAACACTGGCAAGTGTGCCCAAAGAACGCAAACGTCAGGTAAGAGGAACGATCCCGTGATTCCACGGCAGTCAATCGCGCACGCTCCACGCGTGCTCCAAAGCCGCTCGAGCCTGCTTCTTGTCCCCCGCCTCCAGCAACCCGACCCCGGCCCAGTACCAGGCCTCCCAGTCGTCGGGGTTGGCCTGAGCCACAGCCAGGCGCTCCTCCAGTGACCGCTCGTCGACCCGGTTGACCCTGCCAGCCA
>JAKORR010000611.1 GCA_029777735.1 Armatimonadota bacterium
TCAACCCCTACAGCGGGGCCAAGACCAGCGTCGTCGTCTTCCGCCGGCCTCTGGGGAAGGACGATGTGCGCACCTCCAGGGTTTGGTTCTACCGCGTGGACAGCGACGGGCGCGATCTGGGCGCCACCCGACGGCCCCTGCCCGACTTTGACACGGACGGCGACCTGGAGCACCTAGTTTCCCTGTGGCCCTATAACTGGGTTCACCAGAGCAATGGTGGCGTTCGCGCGATCCCAAAGGCCGACGACCTGGCGCAGTTTGAGAGCGAGCGCTCCTGGTGGGCGACGGTCGAGCAGATCCGCGAGACCAACTACAACCTCACCGCCGGGCGCTACTGCCCGCATGAAGCTGAGGCTGTGGAGTACGAGCCGCCCCAGGTCCTTATCAACCGCCTGCTGGAGCTGGAGGAGGAGATCACCAGCGACCTGAGAGACCTGCTGGTGATGGTCAGCGACGGCGAAGGGGCGGAATCACCGAGATGACTGGCATCGCCGCCCCAAGCCTCCAATGGAAGAGTGTTCCTCTCGGCAGCCTTATCACCCTCGAATACGGCAAGGGTCTACCCTTGGCAGCAAGGAGGCCCGGCCCGTATGCCGTCTATGGGTCAAACGGTATCATTGACCGCGCCAACCGGTTCCTCGTGGCAGACTCGACAATTGTCGTTGGGCGCACGGGTAGCGCCGGGGAAATCACTCTGGCTGAACCTAGGTCGTGGCCCATTGATACGACATACTACGTTTGTATAGCGAACCGTGCGCTTTCATCACTCGAATATCTCTATTACCTGTTGCTGTCTCTCGACCTCAGGCGGCTCGTTGATACTACCACCAAACCCGGACTCAATCGCGATCGCGTCTACCAACAAGTAGTTTCATTGCCGCCTCTTCCGGTGCAGGAGCGGATTGTGGCGATCCTGGAGAAGGCGGATGAGATACGCCGCAAGCGGCAGGAGGCCCTGCAGATCGCCGACCAAATCCTGCCCGCGCTCTTCATCGAGATGTTCGGCGACCCGGCAACCAACCCCAAAGGGTATAGAGTGCAGACGCTAGCTGAGTGCGCACACATCAGGCGCGGGCTGTCTAAACGACCGACCCCCAGCGGGAGCGTGCCCATTGTGAGGATTAAGAACCTCACACTCCAGGGTCTCGATCTTTCCTGGCATGAGAACGTCAACCTCACGCCTCGCGAACTTAAACGGGGTCAACTCGAAGAGGGTGATATCGTCTTCTCACCACTTAACGGCAGCCTGGATCACCTCGCCAAATCCGACACCTTCCACGAGGCGCCTGGGGTCACTTGGGTGCTCGACTCAAATCTGTGCGCTTTCCGTGCTCGTGAGAGTATCGTGCTTTCTCCATTTCTTGCTTCGTGGCTGTCCCTACCAGCGACACTGGATCACCTACGCCACCGCCTTGCTGTCCGAACCAGCGGCGGACAATGGCTCCTGAAGAGTTCCACGCTGGCCGCCATCGAGCTACCTGTTCCACCGATGTCGGAGCAGCAGCGCTTCGCCGAGTATGTTTTGGCGTTTGAGAGCGTCCGCGCTAAGCTGCAGGCGTCTCTCCGCGACGCCGAGACCACCTTCAACGTCCTCCTCCAGCAGGCTTTCACCGGCGAACTGACCGCCGACTGGGAAGCCCGCAATGCCGACTGGATCGCTGAGCGCCAGGCTTTCTACGAGCGCCTGCCCCAGCTTGTCCTGCTGGCCTTCCTACTTGAGAAAGCGCAGCAGGCCAGGAAAGCCAGCGTGCTGATCACGGCCCTGATGAAGTACACCTTCTTGCTGCAGATGGAGGGCTCCACCCGCCGGCGGCTGTACAGCTTTGTCCCCTACCACTACGGGCCTTTCGCTCAGGAGGTCTACAGCGACCTGGAAAAGCTCCTGCAGCAGGGCCTGGTGACCATTGAGGAAGACGACCAGAAGACCCGTATCAACCTGACCGCGCCCAACAAGGCTGAACAAGTCCTGCAGGAGCTACCCGAGGAGCTGCGCCAGGATGTTGCCGCCATCGTGGAGACTTACGGCAGCCTCGACCACGAAGGCCTTCTCAAGGTCGTGTACGAGCGTTATCCGGCATACGCCAAGAAAAGCCGTCGCCGACGAACTCCGACCAAACCCACCGA
>JAKORR010000612.1 GCA_029777735.1 Armatimonadota bacterium
ATAGAGCGGGAAGAGCGCAATTATCGCGAGCGGGCCAGTCCGGACGATGACGTCCCCGAGTATGCCCGCATCCAGTATTACTTCCCCCCGAAAGAAGGTGACTCGGCATGAAAAGGTGGGTGTCCCATACAATCGAACAGCGTGTCCTCGGAATCCTCGCCCTCCATCCCGACAAGTGGGACCTAGTGCAGGCCGACTTCGATCCTCAGTGGTTCGCCGACCCCTGGCACCGGCAGATTGCCGAGACGATGTGCGCAATGGCCTTACAGGGGGAGCGCGTCTCGCCCACGTTGCTTGCCGCCCGCCTCACCAAGTCGGTATCCAGCAGCGACAAATTACTTGACCAGCTAATCGCCGCCGCCGACAGCGTCATCACCGCCGGGGAGTTGGACAGGCTGGTGCAGGCCCTGCGAGACCTCTACCGTAAGCGCCACGCTTACGAGCAGCTGACGGCCGCCGCCAAGGAGATTGCCGAGGCGGACGAGGAGGCGCCCACCGAGGAGATCCTAGAGAGGGCCCAGGCGGCCCTGGTATCAGCCTTTATCAACCAGGGCCGGGGAGAGATTGTGCCCTGGATGGACGTGCTTGGCCAGGTGCACCGGGAGTGGGTTGATATCCAGGAGGGCAAGGCCGAGGTGGCCTATCCGCTAGGGCTGACCGGCCTCACCTCACTATTGGGGGGTCTGCGGCGCAAGCGGTTGTATATCCTGGCCGGGCGGCCTTCTATGGGCAAGAGCGCCCTGGCCATGAACATCGTGAGAGCCGTCAGCGGCCTGCATGGCAAGCGCAGCCTAGTCTGCACCCTGGAACAGTCGGCGACGGAGTTTGCACAGCGGGCCATTTCGGCAGCCATCGGCCTGCCGGCGGATCGGTGGGGCCGGCCCAAGTGGAGTGAGACGGAAAAGGACCTGCTGGGTGATGGCCTCACCAAGGTGGCGCCGTGGCCGATAGACGTGGTCGATACCTATCGCCCAACGGTGGACAAGCTCAAGATGCTTTGCAGGGTCGAGAAGGCCCGGCATCCTGATTTGGCACTAATCATTGTGGATTACCTGCAGGAGATGGCGATTGGCGTTAGCAGAGGCCAGAACCTTGCGACAGCAATCGGAGACGTAGTGAGCGAGCTGCGGGCCCTCGCCGGCGAATTGGACGTGGCGCTTATCCTGGTTAGTCAGCTAAGCCGCCAGGTTGAAATGCGGGACAACAAGCGGCCGCAAATGGCTGATATCAGAGATAGCGGACGCCTCGAAGAGGTGGCAGACACCATACTTTTCCTATACCGGCCTGGTTATTACACCACTTTGGGGTCGGAGGTCTTGGACAACGTCACGGAGATCAATATCGCCAAGAACCGC
>JAKORR010000613.1 GCA_029777735.1 Armatimonadota bacterium
AGGCTGCGATTCGCCTAACAGCTCGGATTGTACCACGCTCGGAGGCGCCGGAGCCTGGGCCTAACACGGCGATTCTCTCGCGGGCTCTGGCGGAGGGCCTGACGGTGAGAAGCTGGCGTCCCGGCGACCGATTCTTTCCACTTGGCGCGCCGGGAACCAAAAAGCTTCACGATTTCTTCGTTGACTCAAAGGTGCCCAGAACACAGCGGGGCCGCGTGGCTCTTGTGGTTCACAGCGGGACGGGTATAATCTGGGTAACAGGTATGAGAATCTCTCAAGAGGGGATCGCACACCAAGGTGACGATGAGGTTCTAGTGATTGAGCTGGTTCGCTCTGGGGCAGTCTTAGGTGGCCCCAGAGCGTAGCAAGGAAAGAAAGGTTGATATGAGATATCAAAGCTTCGTGGGGCTTCTTGTCATCCTGGCCATTCTTTACGTGACGTGGGCGTGGCCCAAAATCGCCGGCCAGGCAATGGCAGTGAAGAACTACGAGTACTATACGGACTTCGTGGGCGACCTTACTGCTGGTAAGATCGCGTCAGTCATTATCGTGGCGGGCGAGCGCGCCGAGGGCGAGTTTGTGGACGGGTCACAGTACAAGCGTTTCCGGGTCGAGGTACCGCCTGATCCTCAACTGGTCGACCGCCTGCGAGCTCTGGCGCCCAACGTGCGAATTGCCGTAACTGGTGCAGGCTGGAGCGACAGACTTGCGGGGTATCTCACACAACTGGTTCTATTGGGCGTGATGCTGTTCTTCGCCTGGTGGCTGATCGTGCGCCAGATGCGCTCCTCGGGTAACCAGGCGATTTCCTTTGGGCGCAGCCAGGCCAAGCTTGTCGGTGACACCCTCGAACGCGTGACCTTTGCCGATGTGGCGGGCATGACCGAGGTGAAGGAGGAACTTGAGGAGATTGTCAGCTTCCTGCGCGACCGTGAGCGCTATCGCAGTCTGGGGGCACGTATCCCTAAGGGTGTGCTCCTTGTCGGCCCACCGGGATGCGGCAAGACACTGCTGGCGCGGGCGGTTGCGGGTGAAGCGGGTGTGGCCTTCTTTTATATCGCCGGCTCGGACTTTGTGGAGATGTTTGTGGGCGTGGGAGCCTCACGCGTGCGCGACCTATTCAACCAGGCCAAGCAGCATCTTCCGGCCATAATCTTTATCGATGAGCTTGACGCTGTGGGGCGCATTCGTGGCGCAGGCATCGGCGGCGGCCACGATGAGCGCGAGCAGACCCTGAACGCACTGCTCGTCGAGATGGACGGCTTTGACCCCAACGCCAACGTCATCATCATGGCCGCAACTAACCGCCCCGACATTCTTGACCCGGCTTTGCTCCGGCCCGGACGCTTCGACAGACGCATAGTGGTAAACAACCCCGACGTGCGTGAACGGGAAGCAATTCTCAAGATCCACGTCCGCAATAAGCCTCTGGCGCCGGATGTGGACTTGGTAGCGCTGGCGCGGCGCACGCCGGGCTTCTCGGGCGCGGACCTGGAAAATATCTGCAACGAGGGCGCACTGTTGGCAGCCCGCCGTGGCAAGCAGTATATCGAGATGTCGGATCTCGAGGAGGCGCGGGAACGGGTCCTTGCTGGCCCCGAGCGTCGCAGCCTGGTCATCAGCGAGAAGGAGCGACACATCGTGGCGCTCCACGAAGCCGGGCACGCTCTGGTAGGCATCAGGCTGCCCAACGCCCCGCAGTTAGAGAAAGTTACTATTCTTCCGCGAGCCTTCTCATTAGGCCATACATCGGTCATGCCCGAAGAGGACCGTTACATGATCACCCGGTCGGAAATACTGGACCGCATCGTGCAGGGCCTTGGGGGGCGCGCTGCTGAGGAGCTTGTGTTGGGAGACGTGACCACTGGCGCCGCCAACGATCTAGAGCAAGTCACCGAGATGGCCAGACGCATGGTCACCGAGTATGGCATGTCGGAAGAGCTTGGACCGCTGCAGTACGGCAAAAAGCACGGGCCAATCTTCCTCGCGCGCGAACTTTCAGAAGAGCGGAACTACTCCGAAGAAGTCGCGCGGACGATCGACCGAGAGGTCCGGCGCATCGTAGACGAGAGCTATCGGAAGGCCCTGGAGATTTTGACAGTGGACCGCGACAAGCTGGACGCCTTGACTCAGGCCCTGCTAGAGCAGGAGACTCTCGATGCGGCCCAGGTCGCCCAACTGGTGGAGACGGGAGAGCTGAAGGCTCCAGAGCCGGCTGCGCCGGCAGCCTCTGCTCCTGCTGCCCCAATAGCCGAACACCCCAAGGCTGCACCGGAACAAACCCGCCCAGGGCTCGCGAGGCCTCCTCTGCCCGAAGCTGGAAGTTAACCTGTGTCGCGTCCTCGGGGCAGATAGGCTCGTATCGGGCGAGACGGAGGCACGGATTGCTGCTATCGGCTATTGGGGTTGGGGCGGCTTCTCGCCGGAGTACACTTGTACCTCGTCGATGAGACCCGTAAAGCCGTTGTCGGAGTCGTAGGCACCGACCTTGGTGCCCCTGTCTTGGCCGACCTCTAGCCCCTCGTTCGGGTCGGTGCCAATGAACCAGTCTGCCTTGTTCTCGGCCACCTTCTCGCCGTTGACGTACAGGGTCATCTTCAGGTCGTGGGCGAGTATTGCCGTGAGCTCGACCCAGTCGCCGAGGACCGATCGCTGGCCAGCGGCTAAATTTAGGCTGCCTCCTGACCGCACGGCGAATACTGGTTTACCCTCATCCAGG
Source organism: Armatimonadota bacterium (assembly GCA_029777735.1). Taxonomy (GTDB): domain Bacteria; phylum Armatimonadota; class Zipacnadia; order Zipacnadales; family FEN-943; genus JAKORR01. The sequence goes on from JAKORR010000613.1 coordinate 2,720, forward strand.
TAGAGAGCAAAGCCCTGTGTCTGGCCGCCGCGGGCCAGGATGACCCCGTTGGGCTGTTGGGTCTTCACAACGGCCGCGACGGTCAGTGGTCTCATGCTCACGTCCAGGCTAGGCGCCTTGCCCACAGCCACGTAGCTCTTGCCATCGAACTCGCGGGCCTTGCCGCCGGCACGCCCGTCCACTAGCGGGGCACCCTGAGCCCGGCCGTGGTTGCCTCTGCCGCTGTCGTCCGTGGCGCGGTCCCCCTTGTCTTCGTTGAAGGTGAAGACAAGCAAGGCCTCCGGTGTGGCAGAGACCGCCGGCAGCTTCAGCTCTGGCTCTCGGCTGTAGCCTGTCTCGCGCTTCAGTCGCTCAAGCTCTCGCTTCATTTCTTCGAGCTGATCGTGGTGATCTGCGTCCTGCGCCAGGTTCGTCATCTCGTGGGGATCGCTCTGCAGGTCGTAAAGCTCATCAAGGTCC
>JAKORR010000614.1 GCA_029777735.1 Armatimonadota bacterium
GAGACCTTCAGTGTTGGCGGCGTATTCTGTGGACGGTAATTCACAGCCAGAGACCGAATGATAAAGGTGGCAGTTGGCGGTGCGGTAACCCTGAGCTGACAATAGCGCCCAGTCGGGCTGGTGGCGTCATAGCCGACCCCAGCGCGGGTAGCCCCTGACCATGCGGACCACAGTCCGCTGTCGAAATAGGGCGAAGCGCCGGTACGCATATCCAATCGCAGGCCGCTACTGTCAGGTTGACAGTCCACGAATATCTGCAGCCAGCGTGCAGGCTGCTTTGCATCCTGGGCAGCCGAGATGTACACCAGCTCCTCGGGGTCGAGGCGCTGGGCCGCTACAGTGCCCGGTAGCCCTCCTGCCGCCCACAGCCGCTTGCTGGCGTCCAGGGCGAAAGCAGCATACAGTCCTAACGAGCGCTCCTTTGTGACAAGTTCCCAGTCACCGCGTCCGCGAGCGCGGACCATCGAGGCCGGGGTCCCCAGGCCTGCCACAACGGCGTCACCGAGCCCTAACATCCCATACAGACGCATACCTTCGCCCTCGTACCAGGTCTCTAGGCTGCCGTCCGGTGACAGGCCAAGGATAGCGGCGGCATCGTATAGGCCTAGCGCCACGGAACCGTCGTCCAGTACGGCCACATCCACGGCCTCCTCGTCTGGCCTGGCGATGAGCTGTGTGACGGCGCCGGAGCTGATACGGTACAGGCCGCCTCGGTCAACTGTGGCGGCATACAGCGTTGAACCGCGTGCCGCCAGGGCAGTGACGTGTTCCTCTGGCAGAACGGCAACACGCTTGGCAGTCCCGTCGGGCGTGACCTTGTACACGAGACCAGGCCGACCGGTCGCCACCCACAACCCGTCGTCGTCCCTCAGGATATCCCAGATGTAGTTTTCCTCGAAGTGCTTGCGGCTCTTGATTTTCCCATCGGCTCCTACAACATATAGCGTCGCGTCCGGCACAGTGGCGCAGGCCACAGAACCGTCTGGGAGACCTATGAGGGTGGACACAAAGAGCCCCTCGGGCGCGCGAAAAAACTCGCGCAGCGCCTCGCCTTCCATCACATACACCTTGGCTTCTAGGCCCGCTGCAACGTAGCAGCGTCCTTGGGCTATCGCTATGTCCCAAACGAGCGAATCCGGCACGTCCACCGGCTTTTCCCAGACCAGGCCCGGTACCAGCCGACCTTCGCAGTGAATGGCCAAGCCCCGCGGTTCGCCCTTGGCCAACTCGTCGTATTTGGCCAGCGACCACTGGGCTATCTTGGGCAGTACCTTCCCCTGGTCCAGGCCTGGCTTCTCTTCCTTGGTGGTCTTCTCGGCCTCTTTCTCCTCCTCGGACTCAGCGGCGGGTGTCTCCGACTCTGTTTTTTCCTCCGAGGGCTTGTCCTCCTCGGCGTCGGCCTGAGGTCGCACCAGCGGTAGCGACGAGACACGGCCCGGGGCCCACATCAGTGGCTGGACTGACCCCATGACGAGTGAGTTGACGGTGTGGTCGAGCTTGCCGTAGGCGCTTGGAGCGCTCGATTCCTTTGGCTTCGGGGGTGTCGGCTTGCCCCTCTCGCCACTGCGTGTGACGGTCGGCAAGGTCGTCAGGTACCGCCCTTGCACGACCCAGGGCATCTGGAGCGACTTCATATCATAGTCCCGGATCGTGCGAACCCCAGTTCTGTTGGCGCTGCTTAGGCGGTCACGGACAAAGCCTGGCATTCCGGGCAGCGGTATGTCCTCGACCGCCACGCCCTGCGTGGGCAGGGAGAGCATAACCAGCAGTCGGTCGTTCGTATCCAGCTCCTGCAGGTAGGTAATTACTCGGTCGAGGCTGTGGAACTCGGGCGTGAAGCCTCCCAGTTCGCGACGTAGGTAGTCGGCAGCCTCTCCGCCTGCTACGCCTAAGCGCAGACCGCTTTTGGGCAATTCCCACGGGATATCGAAGGTTACTACCTTCTCGACCAGAGGCTTGTCCACGGGCTTCAGCAGCACGTGGACGGTGAGCTTACCGCCGGCTACGGCTGCCTCTTCGTCGGTATAGACCCTCTCGATCACAGCAACCTGTTGCTCGGTACGTAGCCGTACTTCCGCTGAAAAGTCCGCAATGTCCTGAGGTTGAAAGCGATTGTCCGTAAATAGACGCAGTGCGGACGACAGCTCGCTTCCCACGGGCGCCACGGGGTCTCCTCCATGGTAGTAAACGTCGGATCTCTGTAGCATCGTCCCGTTGCTGCCCGTGATCCGGTAGCGAAGACTGACAACACCCGGCTTTTCCAAGCTATGGTACAGGGCATCCACAGAGGAGAAGAGGGCGCTAAGGCAGATGCTGGGCGTCATCGTCCTGTCATAGGCCATCTGGACGCTGAAGGTGCGCTCACGATCCTTGGTCTCGTCGACAATACGGTAGACTCCTGGCACAGTCTTAGGCTCCGCTCCTATCGTGCCACCGACAGCCCAGGGGCAGTCGGTTGTGATAGTCCCCTTCCGGTCCATAATCACGCCGTCCTTGTCGGTGCGGCGGTAGCTTGCCACAAAGTCGTGGATGTACACGCTGGTGAGCGGCAGGCTGCAGTCTCCCTTGCCCATGAAGGGGTGGCCGAAGCCAATCACCGAGTCTCCTTCCCGCCATGTGAGCGTTCCAAAGGTGTACATCAGGAAATCGCCCCGGGCGAGCTCCAGCCCCAGGCCCGCGCCGGGCTTCATGTCTGCAGGCATCGGTTCGTGCGAAGCGGCCCCGGGCACTCCGTCAAGTCCCAGCACCCCCAGCAGGCTCCTCTGCCAGCCATTACCTCGCTCTGTACCGGCGGAAAAGTAGAGGGGGCTGGCAATAGGCTCCAGCGGCAGGGCATCGGAGGTCACGTGGTCTACACCACCAGCGAGGGC
>JAKORR010000615.1 GCA_029777735.1 Armatimonadota bacterium
AAACGCCTCTAGTGTTTCCTCTGCCCACTGCCGCTGTTGGCGCTGCCCGGCCCACCACTGGCGCAAGCTGTCCGGCGGCTCCCGGCCGGTCCGTTGCCGGTAGTGCCGCACCTGCCAGGCTTCCCACTCTGAGGGTGAGAGGCCCGCCGTCTGGCACCGGGCCGCCTTCCAGTCCTCTACCGTCGGGGGCCAGGCGCTTTGTGGGGGCGTGAGTAAGGCCCCCTCCAGTCGGTCTAGCCGCCTACCTATCGCGTTCACTGATTGCCGCCTCCAAGGCCGTTAGTCGCTCTTCGACGTTCTTCAGCTCGCGTAACCTCAGCAGGTAGTCGAGCACCGAGGCCGCCGCCCGGAGTCGCACCGTGGGAGAGTTGCCCTCGTCGAGCATGAGACTAGCCACCGTGGTAATGGCGGCGTCACTCAGCCCAACTAGCCGGCGCGTTGCCTCGGCAATGGCCGCCCCCTCGGCTTCCGTTAGGGCTGCCTGGAAGTCGGGGTCAGTCAACCATCGGTGCAAGGTCCGGGCGCCGATGCCCGCCTGCTTCGCCGCCTGCTCTATGCTCGGGCAGCTAAGCAAGGCCATAACGGCCCGCTGCTGCCGCGGTGAAAGTCCGTGCTGTCTGCCGTTTCCTGCCATTGTCTGCCCTTTTCATAGTGTCCAGTCTGTCTAGCGTTGCCCCTTTTTTGGGTCGGGATCCGTTGGACCCCCATCGCCTTAAACACGCCGCGCCCGCTCGGTGGGGGCGCTCTGCTGGCGCTCTGTGTGTCCGCTTACAGCGATAATAGGACGCTGCCTTTCAGTCCCTTACCGCGCTCGCGAGGTCGCTCACCGGCACGCCGTAGACCATGCGGCCGCGTGGTAGCTCGAGGTCCGCGCGCCGGCCATCATCCCCGGCCCGCCTAGAGGCGTCCGCGTCGCGCCAGGTACGCCGGATCCGCGCCGGCATCAGAACTGTATCGCCTATCCTCAATGTCTCTTCGCTCATGCTTTCACCTCTAGCCTAGCCAGGTTGAACTCTGCCCAGTCTCTCAGCCGGCCGCCTTTCTGGTAGAAGTCGGTCAAGTCGTGATACCCCTCGGGCACCTTCACCACACGCACGCGCTCTGAGAGTCCCGCCCACCTTCGCGCGAAAGCCTCTCCGGGTTCGTCGTTGTCCCCGCAAACGAGAATGCGCCTGCAGGGCAACAGGTAGGGTATGGCGTCATCGTGGATCCCGGCCGTGCCGCCTACCGCTACCGCTCCGATCGGGAGCTTATGCCCCGCCTCTTGCTGCAGCAGCAGGGCGTCAAACTCCCCTTCGCATACGAAAGCCACCGATGCCCCCGAGAGGTGAGAGGCCCCATACAGCGCCTTCACGCTACCGGGCAGGGCCAGATACTTAGGCTTCGTCAGAGGCTTGTGATTCCAACGACGTACATTCAGGGCCCATAGGTCCGGCCCCATGCGCCAGGGAATGACAATGCCCTGCTCAAGCCAGACGTTGCCCACGCGCCGGCGCCCTGGGTTGTAGCCTAGGCGGGCCCTCCAGATTGTCGCCTCGGTCAGGCCCCGGCAGCGTAGGTATTCCAGAGCCTCAGCACCGCGGGGGCCAAAGAGGATCCCGACACACTCATTGAGAACCGCGCCAGCTCGCCGCTGCCAGTCAGCTGGTGGGGCAGGCTTGGAGGTCCGGGCAGGTGGCGCCGGTGCTTTCGTTTCCGGCTTCCTCTGGCCTGTCTGCTTGCCCAGGCGTTCGCAGGCCTCCGCGAAGGAGAGGCCGTGCCTGTCCCGGAGATACTGGATCGCGTCACCGCGCTTGCCACATTGCCGGCACCAGTAATGGGCTTTGCCCCTAGGAGGGTTAGGCCATACGCGGAAACGGTCCTCTCCCCCGCAGAACGGGCAGGCCCCGGCCCACTCGCCGCCGTCCGTGCTGGCGCGCCGTTTCAGGTGCGTATCAGCGCCTAGCAGGGTTAGGAGATCTGTCACCGGGCATCTCCTGAGCAAGAAGAGGAAGCAAGAAGAGGATGACCACCCACCCATACTCTTGCACTTCTTGCCCTCCTTGCCCTTCTTGCCCCCGCTTCTCCGAGCAAGGAGTGCAAGAGTATGGATGGGCGGTAGCCCTTCAGATTCGCGTTCTACGGCCCGTTTCTGGGCTTGTGAGTAGTAAGATACTAGTGGCCTCCGTAGCGTGGCTCTAGC
>JAKORR010000616.1 GCA_029777735.1 Armatimonadota bacterium
CCGACCGGGCCTGGAGCACCGCATGCAAGAAGTTCAGCCTCACCGTCTGACGGACGCGGAGCTCGTCCGCTACGCCTACCTGCAAGGAGCACAGAACCTGACGGCTGCCTGGATCGACGAACTGATCAAGCGCCTGGAGGCTCGACTCGACGACAACCGCTGAGGGGGGTCTGTGGAGACCATGGATTTCCTCTCGGCGGTACTGCCGTCCACGGGCGTGTACTGTGCTTGCGAGCTGACGACACGCGCCCGACAACACTACTTCGTCGACACGCTCGACGAAGTGCAGAACATTGCTCTGCTGCTAGATCGCGCGGAGCAGAACACCTACTTCGCCCTGGCCTCCTTCGAAAGCAAAGGCTCGCGCGAGGCCGTCAACGCCCGTCTGATGAGGGCGTTTTTTGTGGACGTGGATTGTGGGCCTGGGCATGCGTACCCAGACAAACGCGCAGGGGCGCAGGCCCTGGCAGCGTTCTTGGAGTCCTCCGGGATGTCCAAGCTGGGCCAGCCGTGGGTGGTGGATTCCGGCGGCGGCGTGCATGCTTACTGGCCTCTGACAGAAGACGTGTCTGTGACGGAGTGGAAGCCGGTCGCCGAAGGCTTCAAGCGCATGTGCGTTGAGCACAACTTCCACATCGACATGACAGTCACCGCCGACGCTGCGCGCGTACTGCGCATGCCCGGCACGCACAACTGGAAGTACGATAGCCCCAAGCCGGTCAACCTGCGTCTTCGCGGGGATACGTTCCAGTTCGAGGACATCAGGCGCGAGACCGCTTCGTACACGCCCAAGCTCTCGTTGTCATCGAACGCCATTCCTGGGGTGCCCCTCAAGCGCGATCTTTCCGACGCTGGTGTAAAGCTCCTGGCCAACCAGACGGTGGTGTTCAAGGACATCCTGCAGCGCACGGTTGACGGCGGCGGGTGCCGCCAGCTGGGGCACTACCTGCAGCACGCGCAGGAGGAGGGCATGGAGCCCCTGTGGCGGGGCTTGCTGTCGATCGCCAAGGTGTGCACTGACGGCCTCAAGGCTGCGAAACGGCTGAGCGCAATGCA
>JAKORR010000617.1 GCA_029777735.1 Armatimonadota bacterium
CATCACTCGGGATGGCCTGGTAACGATTGAGGTAGTCCAGCAGGCGAACGAGCTGCAGGGCTTCACCACTTTCCAGGCGCCGATGGTGAGCCAGCGCCAGGCCGAAACCACGATCACCGTGCGGGATGGCGAGACGATCATCCTGGGTGGGATGATCCGCGACCAGAAGGACAGGACGGTGCGCAAGGTGCCGGTGCTGGGGGATCTGCCGCTGATCGGCGGTCTTTTCCGCTCGATGAGCAACTCCACCCAGAAGACGGAGCTGATGGTCTTCCTCACGCCGCGGGTGGTGCGCGATCCCGAGCAGGCGGCGCAGCTCACCGAACTGCAGAAGAAGCAGATCAACGTGGTGCTGCCGCCCCCGCCCGGCTCGCTGCCGGAGACGCCGGAGTCGCAGCGCCCCGGCGCGGCGCCGACGGGCGAGCAGCAGCCCGCCCCCAATGGCCAGCCAGCCCCTCCTGACGGGGAGCGGCGCAACGAGCCGTAACCTGGGTGTCAGGTGATAGGTGTCAGGTGTCAGGTGATAGGTGGTAGGTGTCAGGTGATAGGTGATAGGTGCCAGGTGCCAGGTGTCAGGTGATAGGGGATAGGCGGCCGCATTCCCTTCGAGGTCTACCGGTCCGAATACCGGACCTATGCTGCCGCGCGTATGCTAATCTGATGAAACACTACAGGTAACGTAGACCGCCTCACTTGACGTGACTCGCGGTTGACATCTGACCGCGTAGAGTGTAACGTAGACATGGCGTAGCGGCTCTTGCTCCTCTCTGAGTGTTTGGTAACCCAGAGTTCGCAGGTCGCTACGCCATCTCTTTCCTTGTCCTTCCTCTACGGCCCCTATCCAGACCCACGCCTGCTCCGAACAGTGGCTCTCCAAAGTTGCCCATAAAGGCTGACACTACCGATGGGAGAGCTGCCGCGCCGGCAGAACCGGTACTGCCGCCTACAGGCTCGGGCAGTTTGCCTCCCACTCAGGAAGAGGCGCCACCGGCGGTGGCGGTGGAACTAGCAGTGCCTCCGAAGGATACTGCGGCCGGCGCACCCCGCTCGCGTCGCAAAGCGAATGGCGATAGTTCCACGGCTTCGACCTCCAGGAATGCCCAGGGCGAACCACCGAACACGCGTCGTAGAGGGAATGTGGAAACCCCACACTGGCAGCGCCTGCGGCGAACGGGGAAGCCCCACAGTTCCCCAAGGTGCCGCCTACAGCCTACTCAGACAAGCGTTCCAAAGTGCCCATCAACGTGGACCTTGACCCTCGCGATGCCAATAAGATCCGCACGGTCGCCAAGGTAGATGGACGATCCCTGCCCGACGTACTGGGCGAGGCTATTCGTTTCTACTACGCCTGGAAAGAATGGGAGAGGGGAGAAACCTACAAGGAGACTGGGACTCGGCTGAAGCCTGGGCGTTCCGTTCAGATCAACGAGGCTCTGCTGACCGAAGAGGAGTAGAGGTTGTCCACGCTATTTCAGCCGTAGACACTTCTGCTGTTTAGTGACGGCAAAACGCGGCAGGAAATCCCCGGGATGATCGTGAAGGAGCAGAGTGGAGTGG
>JAKORR010000618.1 GCA_029777735.1 Armatimonadota bacterium
ACTTGGCCGAAGGGCCGAGGCGGCCGGTAGCCGTTGCTGCCGCGCGGGAAGGACCGCACGCAGGTGGCTAGTTTTCCCATGGAAGTGGACCAAGATTCTGCTCCGGAACCTAGCTGGGCGTCGACTGCCCTGCGATTCCTGTCTTGGGCCCTCACGACGGTCTCCTGACGGCCAAAGATTCATCCTGCGGGAACCGAGCACTCCCTCGGGCTGTTGGGATTGTACAGTTCCACAGACAGGGTTTGAGGAAGAGTAAAGGCGTGGGGAATCTCCTGTGGTGGTAGACACAGACACAGGAAAAGGAAGGTCCTGCGCCATGTCAGTAGACGCAGATAGCACAGCAGCACAGACAAAGATCGGCTTGGGCGTGGTGGGATATTGAGGTGGGTGATGTCAGAGGTGATCGGAGCCTTACTGGAGGATGGGGTAGAGGAGGTGCTGGGGAGGGGAGGGCGGGAGGGTGTGGGGAGTAGTGAACTGGTGGAGGAGGGGGAGGTGGAGTGCAGGCGCTGTGATAGTCGGGCTCGGGGTAGGTTCTGGCGCAAGGGACACCGACCCAGGACGCTGGGGACACCGCGGGGGGAAGTGCGGGTAGCGGTGCCGACGTTGGAGTGTTGCTGTTGTGCAGAGGCGGGGCGATGAGAACACGGGTACTGGGAGTGGTATGCTCGAGTGGGAGGAGGCTGGGTGCAGTGGGTGGGAAGGTGAGTGCAGCAGGGATCGGTGAGAGCTAAGAGCTAGGGGGGTGGTGTCCTGATAGTTGTGCAGCAACCACAAGCTACGGTCGGTGAGAAGCTACGAGAAGCTACGCACCAGCGGGGATGAAGAAGTGGTTTCTGGCGGAAGCGCAGGCGATGGCCCAAGCCTTCGCTCAGCGCTGGAGGGACAAAGCTCACGGAGCGGTCCCGTCCTTGATGCAAACTCTCGACCTGAAGAACGAACAACACTGCTGAGAGCGCCTTGCACTGCTTACGAGACACCCTGCGTCGATCCGGGGGATGCGCCAGTAGCCCCAAAGGTATTTTGGCAAGTCTCTTCGCCGCTGCTCTCGCCCTCAACCCTAGCCCTTATCCTAACATTCCTACCTGATATCGTGCAGGGTCCTCTAGAGGCAATCCGATCAACGGCCATCCACGTCTGGGTCTGGATTCAGTATGATGTGTAGACGTCGTTCTGCTCCCGCTCCATGATCATGTTCGCGGAGCTGCCTTCGGCCTTCGTGTCGTATTGCAGATTCATGCGGCTCAGGTACTCCGTTAGATAGGTGAGGTCCACATCGGGCTTTGGGGCTTCTTCCTGCTGGGCCAGAGCAGCGAGCAGCTCAGGAGCAGCACCACACAGACAATCACAGCCTGACGCATGTGTCTCTTCCCTTGGGGACATACCGCGCTTTGCATTGTACAATGGAGCCGCCGCGCCGTGCGCAGGTTCCAGCAGTGACCCCTGGGTGAGTAGAGTGGTGAAGGTGAGCCTAGGCGCCCGATCCATACTCGATTGAGCGTTCGGGCAACCCAGCAAGGTCGGTAGAGAACCAGCCCCAGGCACAGATAAGCTGAGGCAACCGGAATGTCACACAAACAGCCAACCAGCAAGGTAGATGAGCCACCGCAGGAGGTAGCCGAGGAACTGCTGCGCTGCTCGCGCTGTGGGTTCTGTCTGAGCAACTGTCCGACCTATCGCGTTACGCTGAGCGAGCGCTTCGTGGCCCGCGGGCGCAACCGCATCGCCGAGGGCGTGTGGAACGGCAAGCTCCCACTGAGTCGCGAGCAAACCGAGCCTCTACTCCAGTGTCTTCTTTGCGGGGCGTGCACTACGGCCTGCCG
>JAKORR010000619.1 GCA_029777735.1 Armatimonadota bacterium
ATACCGAGTGATGTCGAGGGCGACGCCGGAAGCTTCCGCCAGGCGAGTTGCGTCCACCACCAGGCCATCAGAAATATCCATCATTGCCGTAGCGCCGCGTTGCGCTGCGAGAGGGCCAGCCTCCAGTGGCGGCTTGGGGCTGCGATAGAGGGCAACCGGCTCTTGAAACGGGGTGGGGACCTGGGCGCCGTGAAGTGACGGCGCGACCGCACCGGAGTCAAGCGCAGCCAATCCTGCCGCTGACCTGCCAAGTGTTCCCACAATGGCGAGGGTATCCCCCGGCGAAGCTCCGCTCCTTGTGATGGGCGCGCCAGCCAGTGTGCCGTGAGCGGTGACAGAGATGACGAGGACGGGGCCCCTACTCAGATCTCCCCCGACTACCCCGGCGCCGGCTCGATACGCCTCTGTTCCCAAGCCGCCAGCTAGGTCTTCCAGCCAGGCGACCTCCAAATCAGGGGGAAGGACCAGCGACACCACGAGCGAGGTTGGCTTCGCTCCCATGGCCGCCACATCCGCGAGGTTTTGGGCAGCCGCCCTCGCCCCCACTTCCGCACCTGTGGACCAGTCCCGGGTGAAGTGCTCGCCCTCGACCAAAACGTCTGTCGTCACGACAAACCTTGCTCCCGGCGCACCCACAACCGCGCAATCGTCACCAGATCCAAGCAGCGTGAGGGGCCCCTCAGGCAGGTACGGAAGGATACGAGAGATCAGTTGGCTCTCACTAAGTTCACTTACTCTCATCGGTTCTACCGTCCTCGTCCTAATGATTTGCCGTTGCCAGGTGGGAGATGTATAAACACATGGCCGCTGCTGCAGCCGCATTGAGTGACTCTGCGTGGCCGGCCAGGGGAATCTCGACAAGCAGGTCGCACAGGGCGATGTCTTCCGCAGCCAAGCCACGCGCTTCATTGCCAAAGACCCAGGCGTGCGGCCGCGCAAGGACCGCTGTCAGTGCGTCACCGTGCCCGGTTAGGGCGGCCTTGGCAATGTCATCCAGTCTCACGTCTGCTCCGTGTCCTGCGGTCCCAAGCATGGCCCAGTCGCCAGCGCGGAGATTGCCCCGTACGGTTTCTAGGGGAACACGGACCAGAGGAATATGGAAGACCGACCCCGCAGAGGCTCGTATCACCTTGGGGTTTGCGGGATCTGCTGTTCCGGAGCCAAGAATGACTGCGGCGGCACCCATCGCGTCGGCTG
>JAKORR010000620.1 GCA_029777735.1 Armatimonadota bacterium
AAACCGTATGGCTAGAAGCCCGCACAAGCCGTCTTTTGGGCATGGCCGTCCTAGAAGTCTCACCGCCCTGCTAAGACGCCTTAGCGAGGCGTACAGAAGGCGTTTTTCTCGCGCCCCCTAACCGAAAACCAGACCTACAAGCGCCCGTGGGGGCTCTGGCCCCTGCGGGCTCTTTTTGTTTGCTCCGGTGTCTCGGAATTTCTCGAAATTTTTTTGCCACATACCCCTTGACACCTATACACCTATGTGCTATGCTAAAGATGACGAGAGACAGGGAGGGATCACGATGAAGGAGATCACCGCAGAGAGACTGATCGCGCTGGGCGGTAAGCTGTGGGAGAAGAACGGACAGCGGCGAGTCTACTTCAACCGCCAGGAGCTCGCTGGCTTCTATGGTCTCAAGTATGACGGCTGGAAGTGGACAGTGGATGGCGAGAAGGTCAGCAACAACACCGGCAGCTCTTTCATGAGCACGATGAGCCTGGCTAAGTTCTGGTACGATCTCAACATCAACGAGTTCCGGAGTCAGGGCATGTCGGACAAGATGCATGAGAAGATCGTGGACCGCATCATGGAGGCCATCACCCAGGCTGACGCCACCAAGGCTGAGGCTGCCGAGGCTGGCCGGGCCGACGAGAGCTCCGAGCCCGCCGTCATCGAGGCCTCCAAGACCACCGCAGGGTATGACGTCCAGACCGCCGCAGGCCCGGGCATCCAGAACCGGCCGGTACGCACCAACAAGAAGCCCGGCCGCTGCCACAGGTGCGGCGCGATCGTCCCTCCCGGCGAGGGCTACCTCTACTACATCGACCCCGACGAGGCCTACGAGGTCTCCGGATGGATCGTCGAGCACATGGACAAGGGCGCCTGCCAGGCACAGCTGGAGCACAACCACAGGCTACTGACGGAGTGGGCCAAGGCCTACACGAGAGACTAAGGGAGCGGAGGCGCTGCCAGGGCTCGGCTCTACAGCCGGGAGCCGCAATCCCGGCACACCACACCTGGAGGGATAGCACGATGAGCACAGTACACAGCCCGAAGGGGCTACGGATCAGCGACGAGGTACATACCGCTCTCAAGGTCCGGGCTGCACAGACTGGGGAGAGCATGGGCCAGATCGCAGAAAGGGCACTGAGGAAGGAGCTGGGGATGATGGCACAGATCGACATAGATGAGGTGAGGACCGCATACTCTACCGGGAGGACAGAGCACGAAGCCATACAGATACCTTGGGCCACAGTGCAGGCGATCTTGGGGCACGACCACACAGGCGCCCCTGATGAGGACCGCCAGTTAGTGGAAGCCCTGATTGCGGCAGGTGCCCCCGAGTGGGTACGTGACGCGGAGGGCTG
>JAKORR010000057.1 GCA_029777735.1 Armatimonadota bacterium
CGCTCTGCTTGCTGTGGCGGCCGGTGTCTATTTCGCCTGGTACTTACCTGGCCAGCATAAACAGCTCAAGGCGGCCGTGGAGTCGGGGGATCCGCAGCAGGTGCCCGTGGGCCCTGAGACGGTATTGGGCAAGGCCTACCAAAAGGGGCAAAGTGCTGAGTGCATCAACAATCTCAGCCAACTACGGCAGGCCATCCAGCTCTACCAGATTGACAACGGTAGCAATCCGAGGTCGCTTGCGGAGGTTAACCTGCCCAACATGGTGCGCTGTCCCGTCACAGGGCAGGATTACCAGTACGACCCAGCAACTGGCACGGTGAGGTGTCCTGCTCACCCGAAGTACTAGAGCGGGCGCCGTCTCGAGCAGTGGAATCTGCGTCTTTCCGACCGGGGCACAGTGATGTTTGGAAAGGTGCTTATCGCGAATAGGGGCGAAATCGCCTGTCGAATAATGCAGGCCTGCAGAGAGTTGGGTCTGCGGACAGTGGCTGTGTTTTCTGAGGCTGACCGCAACTCGCTGCACGTGCAGACAGCCGACGAGGCGGTATGCATTGGTCCGCCCCCAAACAAGGAGAGCTACCTCAACGTCGCCAACATCATCTCAGCCTGTAAGGTGACCAGAGCCGATGCAGTTCACCCCGGCTACGGGAACCTGTCGGAAGATCCCACCTTCGCCGATGCCTGTCAGGAATGCGGCATTACCTTCGTCGGGCCACCGGCGCATGTTATAGCCCGCATGGGTGATAAGGCTGAGGCGCGGCGAGTGGTGCGTGAGGCCGGGATTCCGGTGGTGCCTGGAAGTCCTGGAGCCGTAAGCGACGTCCGCGACGCGCGTGATATAGGTGCGCAGCTCGGTTACCCAGTAATGCTCAAGGCCGTTTCCGGCGGTGGAGGGCGCGGCATTCGCATTGCCCATAACCCTGCGCACCTGACGCAACTCTTTGAGCAGGCGCGTAGTGAGGCACGGGCGGCTTTCGGCAACGGCCACCTTTACGTAGAGAAGTACCTGGAGCAGCCGCGCCACGTGGAGGTCCAGGTCCTGGCCGATGCCCACGGCCAAGTGGTGCATTTGGGAGAAAGGGAGTGCTCCATCCAGTTCCGCCACCAAAAGGTCCTTGAGGAGTCCCCCGCGCCCGGCGTATCGTCCTCCCTAAGGCGTCGCATGGGCGAGGCAGCGGTGAAGGCCGCGGAAGCCGTGGGCTACGTGAACGCAGGCACCATCGAGTTCCTCCTGGACAACCGTGGGCGCTTCTACTTCATCGAGATGAACACTCGCATCCAGGTTGAGCATACAGTCACCGAGATGGTGACGGGTATCGACATTGTGCGCGAACAGATAAAAATCGCCGCAGGCGAGAAACTTAGCTGTGAACAAGGGCGCATCTGGTTCAACGGCCATGCGATTGAGTGTCGTCTTCTGGCGGCCGACGGCGAGCGGGGGCTTCTTCCGTCGCCGGGTACCATCACACGGTGGGCTGTGCCGTGCGGGCCCGGTGTGCGTGTGGACACGGGCGTGACAGCGGGATCCGTGGTCAGCAGCTACTATGACCCGATGATTGCGAAGGTCGTCTGCTGGGACCGCACTCGTCCGGAAGCCATTACTCGGATGGAGGCCACATTGCGCGGCATGCAGGTGGAGGGCATTAAGACAACCATACCTTTGCACCTGCGTATACTGCGGAACGCTTACTTCCGCTCCGGCAGGATAGACACGCACTTCATCGAACGCCGGCTGGGCGAGGAGCAACCTGTTTAGGAGGAGTTCGCCTATGAGTGATGAGGAGCGCAGAACAGCAGGCAGGGATTACGAAGCAGAGGATAGTGGGCTGGACGTCACTCTGGACAGGCCGGTGGTGTACGAGTCCCTCGGGAACTGGGCGCCGATAGTGGGAGCGGCTCTGGGCTATGGACTGGGCATCGTCTTTGCCCTGGGCGGCGTCTGGCCAGGCCTCGTGGCAACCGCCTTCACCCTTGCGGGCGCGGTACTTGGTCGGATTCTCTGGGGAGGCCAGGGAGGTCATCATGCGTGAACGTCCAGGAGGGCGTCGCAGGGCGAGAGAGCTCGCCCTGGCTTTGCTAGTTAGCGCCGATGTGGGTGAACTCGGCGCGGCCCGAGTCTTCGAGACCGCAGGTGACACTCTAGCGGCTCTAGCAGAAGAATGGGAGATGGACGAAGGGGAGCAATTAAGGGTCCTGCCGGAAGCCACAGAATACGGTAGGCGCCTGGCGGAGAAGTACTTTCGTCATGCGCAGGAGATCGACTCTCTGATCGAGGCTCTCTCCGAGGATTGGGCCCTGGATCGCATGGCAGCCATCGACCGCAACATTCTCCGCATGGCGATCACAGAACTACTCCACTTCACTGACGTGCCGGTAAGTGCGGTCATCAACGAGGCTGTGGAGCTTGCCAAGATCTACGGCACGTCCGATTCCGGGCGGTTCGTCAACGGAATGTTAGGCGTGCTGGCGAGGAGGAGGGGCCTAGTCGAAACAGCCTGACTCCTCGCGGAGGGTCCGATGGGAAGCATCTCCGGCACCATGGGCTAAGGCGCCCTCTCACTGCGCGAAGAGCGCCTCTATCTTTAGCTCCCACAGGTTGTCGCGGTACCTCCTGACCAGTTCGGCCAGTTGCTTCTCGCTCCGCCAATCGCCTTCACGTGCTGCCAGCAGGGCCTGTTCGGCCTCCGCGAGTACCTTGCGTTCCTCCCTGAGGGCATCACTTTCGCCCACAGCCGCCGCGAGGCGGTCTAACTCGGCTCGCTCGGCCGCCAGATCCAACTCCTCTACCAGCAATGGGCGGAAGCTGGTGTTTAGGAGCGCCGCGAGAGTCTGGCCCGCGTGTTCCTTCATGTAGTCCAGAGCCTCGGCGTTGGTCATACCCTTGAAGTCCCAGAAGGCCAGCCGCAGGTCGCTCTGGTCAGCCTTGAAGGTAATCGTGGTACCCACCGCGTAGCCGCCCGGTGCGAAGTCAACGGTCTCGGCCTGCGCTGGTATCAGAAGCATCGCGCAGGGCCCCTCACCCTCGCCACGAGCGACGTCGAAGACGTCATCCTTGTACAGGGCCCACCAGTGCTCCACCGCGGGTCCTGCAAGCCTCGCGCCCTCCTTGACCTCACCGCCAGGTGTCACGATTTTACGCGCCCCCTGGCGCTTGTAGTGAGAGGTGAAGAAACTCGGGTAGCAGTTCAGGCTCACAACGACAGACTTGGGCGGCTGTTTAGGGCTGAGGAGAATCTGCGTCTTCAGACCACGGTCACCTGGGTCGAGGACGAAGGAGAGACGGACGCGGCCGCCGGGGTATTCCCATACCATGCGGCACAGACCGCGCTCGCCGCTATCCAGCGCCGAGAAGTCGGCCAGTGGGTACTTGCCCACGTCCTCTCCGTCGATGAGTATTCGCAGGAACCCGCTGTGGTACCAATTGCACGAGGCAGGCTGAGGCATACCCACATAGCCCTCCACCGGCGCCACCAGAGGCGCGTGAGCCTTGTCCACGCAGGCACAGTAGCGGACCCGGTAGCCCACCAGGTCGTTGCGCAGCATGATGTCCTGGCTCGCGTGTTCGTGACCTTCGTGTCCAGGGCTACTGATCTTGCGGATACTGACACCCGCGTCGAGTACTTCGACCTCCGGCGGCTCTCCAGCCCAGGCTGTCGGGTAGACCATGAGCAAGCCTACTGTAAGAACCGTGGTGAATCTCTCCATGTCGCCCTCCTCCTCTGTTTGCGTCACCGGTGGAGGTAGCCTTCGCTTCGCCAAGGGTCCTTCCTGCCCTCGCTGACAGTGCGGCCGGTTGAGGAGGATACCAGCGGCAGGAGCTGACAACAATAGCTGGGATAGGACCGGACGACGACTGCCCCAAGCGGACCCTAAGCACCTCGGGAGGGCCCAGGGGACTCCGTTGTTGCCCCTGTGCTGGGGCCTTGTGGCCTTCCGATCCTCGTGGGCTCTATTACCTGAGCCTCTGTAACACCAGCGGCCTCAAGCCGCCATCGGGATAGAACAGGTTGTCCTTGTGGTCTATCTCCACCTGCAGTGGCCCTTCAGTGGACCAGATACGCATAGTGAGGACGTCCGTCACCATGTAACGACCCTCAAGCATCGGTACAGGTACAGTGACTGTGGTGTCCCGATCCGCGCCCACTAACAGGTAGAAGCGCCCACGGCCCCAGCCGTTTGTGAAGAACAGCCTGGCGCGCGCCCCAAGGCCGCCGGTTGTCATGACCGGCAAGTCCATGCAGACGCCCCAACTCTCCTTTTCAAGGCGGCTTACAATGTCCGCGTAGGTGCGTAGAACTCTCATCCCCGGCTGGCCCAAGTAGCAATAGGCTCCGGTAACGCCGCGGTCGGCCCACAGCGAGGGCACGCCAGGATAGGCCATACGCAGGGCGGCCATCTGGCACCAGCGCTCAAAGGCCGCGGCCTTAGTCGGGTATGGCTGATCCGTCCAGCCTGCCCCCTCCGTCATGGCGCGGTTCCAGGAGAAGAAGCCGTGGCCCATCGGAGCGCTGGTGTAGTTGCTGAACTGCTGAGCCTCCGTGTCGCCAAAGCACAGGATCCGGCCACGGAAGGCGGCAGCTATGTGGCTGAACTCGCCTGGGTTGCCCGTGCTCAGGCTCGTGCGGGTCTTCTGGTCGGCCATGGTCCCGTCCACAGGTGCCAATAGGTAATGGTCTTGCACGTTGTCGATGGGTGTCCAGTCAAGGCAGATGTAGTCGAAGCCTATCGTGGTCAGCAACTGCTTGGCGGTCTCGCCGGCCCATTTCTGCCAGTCGTCCGACAGCCAGTTGAGCATCACGCCGCGGAAACCGAGGTGCGGGCTGGGCACGTCCTTGCCATCGGCCGTCTTCATCAACAGCAGCGGGCGTTTCTGGTACGTGAAATCGTTAGGAAAAACTTCGGTGCAGTTCCAGCCGACGGCCGCCTTGTAACCCAGCTCATGGACCCGTTGCACCCACCGCTGGTACCACTCAATCTGATCCGGTGCAATCTCGCCCGTCACAATACCCAGGTAAGCGATGCGCGCGCCACCCGACCACAGCAGTTCTTCATCCCAGCTTACTGCTTCATCGAGGGTACCAGGAGCCAGTTGGTCAGTCGGCGAGCCGTCAACCCACAGACTCAAGCTGGAAGCGAACTGATCCAGCGGCGTGATCTTCCCATCCGGTTCGATGCGCGTCAGGTTCGGAACCAGGCCACAGTGCCACACCGGGCCGCTCGATTCCGAGTGCCGCACACTGTGGGCAAAGGGCGAGGCGTCGAGGTACTCGATGATGTTCTGCTTAGACGTGTAGTCAATGACCTGCGAACGTAGCAGTGACGAGGTTTTCAGAGGCCCAAAACCATCCTCCAGGCCGAAGAGGTAGACTATCACCACCTGATATTGGGTCTCAGGGAACAGCCACAAGAACAAGTGGGGCGAACGCTGGGACTTGTCGATCACCGGGCCGAAATAGGCGGTGCCCGGATAGGCCGGCACGTGCACGTAGGACCGCTTGCGCGACTGCCACAGGGCTGCCACCCGATAGAGGTTGAAGATGCCTTGCCTAGTGTCCTCCTTGAGGGTGCAGGTGGGTGTGAGCTCCACCGGCTCACCCTGCGGGCTGATACCCTTGGTCGTCATCAGGTCCAGCACACAGTAGACGGCGACAAAGCGGTGGGACGCCGGACGCGAGTAGTCGCCCAGCCCTGCAAGCGGCTCGTAGGCCCACTGGTGGAGCTCAGCCGTCCACGTGGCTCTTCGCTTGTCGAACTTGCCGGTGCTGCCCAGATCACAGCCAATGGCGTAGTCGCTGCTCCTTCTGACCTGCGCCACCAACGGCCACTTCTCGCGATCGCCCTCCGCGCGCTGAGGCACCTCCACAGTCGTCCCGGCGTATTGCACCTGCCTCTGGGTTATCTGTGGCCAGTGCAGCTCGAGGCCGAGATCACGGAACTCGATAGTGCGATGGCCGAGAATTTGAACGCCGCCGTCGGCCTCTGGCCTGGCCCAAAGACGCACGTAGCGGGGGGGCTGGTCCTGCTCTTGTTTACCCACCAGCTTTTGCCAGACCATATCGCTGCCCGTGACTCTGCAGGGAAGCTGCACCTTCTCCTCAAGCTTGAGGTGGAGCTGGCTCTGTACATATTGCTTGCCCACCATTTGCGGCACGATGAGATCAGGTAGAGCAGTCTCAGTCTCGGCAGCCAGCGCGGTTCCCGCCAGCAACGGTATCAGCAAGACTGCGACTGCAATGGAGTGCTTAAGCATCTGTGCTCCCTCCGCCCAAGGGCTATGCGCGGGCGGCCGTAAGCGGCCCGGCAGTTTCTCCTCAGCCGCGCGGCCGAGCGAGGGCAAGTCACGTATTCCTGCCTGCAAGGTCCTATCCGGCAACCCATGCCACAAACTCATCGTAGCTGGCTGCGAACTGACTGAGTGTGCGCACCACGGGCACATAGTCGTCGAATTCGTCTACATTCATCCCATCCGGTTCGTAGGCCATGCGGAAAAGCTTGCTCTTCATAAGCCTGGCAAGCATCTCCTCCGGCACGGGCGTCCACAGGCCTCGGGGATTAAGCTCCCGCGGCTCCGAGTCGAACTGCTCTTGCTTATCCGGGAAGATGGTGATGAAGATCGGCACCGGTCCGTCGTTGATCGACCGAAGAATGTTCCACGGACCACGACCTGACGCAGGCAGTGGGTTGGCCTTGGTAAGACCGAGGCCACCCCCCTGCGGCGTATGGCATAGCATACGGTACTCACGCTGCCGGATGGCCGTCGTACACCAAGTCTTGACCTCTTCCCAGTCGGCGACTCCCAAGTCTCGCAGCTCCTCCCCCACAGGGTCGTCCACACGTCCATCCATCTGCGTGCGGAAGGAGACCGGTGCGGTTGAGTTCGCCTCGATGGCCCCAGCGAAGGCTATCTGCTGCGGCAGCGAGAAGTTGACCGTTATGTTCACGCCCATGCCCTCTGACGTCACCTGGCAGCAAGCATCGATGCCGGCCTTGGTGCCCGGCAGCTTGAACACCGTGTTGGGCGTCCCTCCCAGTTCCTCCTCGAGTTTGGCATAGCACCAACGGGCCTCTTTAATCATCGCCTCCGCGTCGGTGGCCTGTTTAGGCGAGAGCTGAAGCGACACGTATCCAATACGCCCCTCGGTCAGCTCCCACAGCGGGCGCAGCAACCGCGCGTTGGACACAACAACTTGTACTGTCATTGTGTAGGCAAGCTCGACAGGATTGTAGCTTGGATGCTGCTCACGTAACTGGTCGCGTATGGGCGTCCAGTAAGCGGGGGCCTCGGTGCGCGCCACGTTCACGAGCACGGGATTAGTTGTTACTAGGCAGGCACCCCGCCGCATTGCCCGGTACAGGTTGGCTGCATAATCGTTGCCCCAATAGGTGTTTGTCTCACCAGCGAGGGTCATCCGTGCAAGACGGGCCAAGTTGCTGGCGGCCAGCGAAGCCAACTCCTCCTCCACAGTGGACACAAGGTCCTGTCGTCCCCACTGCCGCAGCAAACCAAGGTTGGTCTCGCGCTGAGTAGCCAGCGCACACGGATCCAGGGCCTTCTCACCCTGCCTGGCCTTGTTGGTCAGGTTCCAATCCGCCAGCACCGACCCCAGATCGATAGTGTTCTCGGCAACAAGTCCCGCTATCTGGTCCTGTCTGTCATCGGACGCTCGGGGGTACTCTGCGGCAAGCTCGTCTCGCCAGGCTGTTAGACGGGTCTCGAAGTCGTCAGGAGGAACGCGGAACATGAGGTCAAGAAGCACCTGATACTCGGCGTCAGTCATAAGGGATCCTCCCAGGCGATGGTATGCATGTGCAGAAAGCCTCTGCGGTCAAAACACCACAAACTATTTTACTCGTCAGTTTGAGCAGTGGCAAGGCGGGCTCGGAGAGCGACCGGGAAGCAAAGGACACGAAAAGAAGGTGCGAGCCCTTAGGAGGCCCGCACCCTCGGTGTGCACTGACGCAAGTCGCGAGTGTCCTCAGGCTAGATGTTCGGTAACGGCGGAGGCTTCGGCACGTTGATGACCACATTGAACTGAGGCGGCGTCGCCGGGGTGGAAATGTCAATCGAGCCTTGCACCGCATCACCACCGTCAGGAGGCGTCACCACAAGCTCGCCCTGGCCTCCAGCCGGCGAGATCGTGACCGGAACCTCATACTCACCTGCGGCGGTCTCGGTGCCCTCGAATCGCTGGTTGCCGATAGTGATTACGACTTCTGCCCCGGCCACTGGATCGCCGGTGACATCCTTCACAGAAACACGGACCACCGACTGAACCTGGGACGGCGGGCTACCACTCGAGCACCCCGAGAAGAGCAGCCCCACGCCTAGCGCAGTTGCGGCGAGGATGATCAGAACTGGAGTCTTGGTCATCGGATGGTCGCCCCCTTTAGCGGTTCACCGAGAAGGGCCGCACAGCTTTTGTCTGCTGCCCGTCTTCAGTGCGTGCCTGCAGCACCACGAGGTAATTCCCCCGAGGCACCGCGCTGCCGGCGCTGTTGGTTAAGTTCCAAGTGACGGAGTGGGTACCGGCGGTCTCGGTGCGATCCGTCACTAGCCGGCGAACAACCCGACCAGCGATATTGAGTACCTCAGCGGTAACTGCGGCCGGACCGTTGAGCTGGAAGGTCACGACCACGTTCCCACCGGCAGTCTGCTGGGCGCTTACTCCCGACAGCAGCGTGCACTGAGCGCGCGGCACCAGCTCCAGCACCAACCGTCTGGTAGCCCCCTCTGCGCCGCTGGTGAAGGTGTAACCGGCACTGGTTCGCAGGTAGGACTTCTTGCCCGCGTCCTTGTCCGTCAGGATGACAGCGTAGTCGGCAGGCACGCTCGACAGGTCCGGCGCGAATATCGTCACCTCGGTGTTGGGCAGGCTAGTGGTCACCACAGCCTCCCACTTCTGAGACGCGGAGCCGCTGCGCACATCGATGGCCATTGGCGTGGCATCTTGGCCCACGAAATACAGATCCACCGGCGACATGCCCAGCGGTGGGTTGTCAACCTGCACTAAGCTGTTGCCTGTGCCACAGATATTTGCGCTGTCCACGACATCGCCAGCCTTTGCCACGAGTCGGATGACGATGGCATCATCGCCGAGATCCAAAACCCCGGCCGACTCGACACCAGCCGCCTGAGCCTTCACCCTCACGTTGCCCGCCGCCTCGGCCCTAACGAAGTAACCCTTCCATGGCTCCATCGTGTTGGTGGCACCGAAGGGGTTGACCTCATTCAGAAGCAGTTGCCAGTCGGTACCGTCGTAGTGCCATGCGAATCTCAGCGCCCGGTCACCGAGCTGGACCTGATTGATATTGATGTTCACGTCCGCACCGACTGCGCTGATGTAGGGGTTGGTTATGATGCTCCAGCCCGCGGGCACCGCCACCGTCACATCGCCCCGTAGGTTCTGGCCATCAAAGTACACCACTTGGTCAGCGTCGTACCGGGCAAAGTAGCCCACGCCGGTCCTGAGGTCAATCTGGCCGGGAACGTCTGCTTGGGAAGCGGCAGGGCGGTCTACTATGTACTTGGTGCCGTCGTAGAACGCAACAGCCTTGGCCTTCAGCACATCGACAGCCCGGCCCGTCGTCGTTAGCGGGATACCCAGCATCCGTAGACCCTTCGCAAAGGTGTGCCAGAAGGGAGTCTGGAAGCTCGCCTTGGCGTCAGCAGCCTCGAGCTGCTTCCCCTCACTGTCCTGGGAGCCGACCGGAGCAGTCACCTCGTACTGCGAGTTTTGCTTCACGGCTTGCGCCAGCGTCAGCCGCACGGTCCGCTTGTCAGCCTGCAAAGCCACCCCCGAGACGGCAATTGTTGTCGCCGCGGATGTGACGCCAGCAACCTTCTCGGTGACCGTCCACTTGTCGGCGCTGGTAAGCGGCGTCGCATCCTTCATGTCCTTGCTGAACTTCACAACCACATGGGTGTTCGCACCATCGCGCACAAAGTCGGCACTTTCAACCGTTGGCTTCGGAAGAATCTTGAAGGTCCTGCTGGTGGCGGCGGCAATCGCGTTACCCACAGCGTCAAGGACGTTGTTCACTGTGACCTTGTAACTATGGTTCTCCTGAAGGGCGGCGCCCAGCGTGAGCCGCACCTGGTTGTCGGCGATCTTTTCTGCCTTGGTCACCTGGATCGCTTGGCCAGCCGGGAGCGCCCCGAGATCCTCAACCGTGTAGTTCGCAGCCACCGCAGCGCTGGCGCCTAGAACCTCCCCGGCCTGGAAGGTCAACGTCACGCCCGTGCCAGAACCTGACGCGGCGACCAGTCTGGGCGCCTCGTTGTCTACGATCACGGGACTAGCGGCCTCAACCCAGCCAACATTCCCCGCGTCCACGATCGCAGTGCCGTTCCAGACCTTGCCCTGGTCGATGGCCCGCGCCCGCAGGTTGATGCTTGTTGTGCCGGTCAGGCCAGAATTCCACTGCAGCGTCGCCTTCCTACCCACGATGTTCACAGTACCGCTGACTGCCTTCCAGCCCGCGCCAGCGTTGTACTGGAACTGAACCGTGTCCGCTCGCCCTTGGGTCCAGGTCAGTTCGCCCTGTACCGGGTCCTTCTGGCGAGCAGCGAAGTTAAAGCCTGCAGAGGTCAGTCTCGCCGGGTCCGGCGGCCCCTCGGATACTTTCACAACCCCGTCCTTCCACTGGACACCCTCTATGGGTATGAAGTCGCTGTCCCAGATGAAGGTGTTGTCGGTGTCTTCTTCTTTGAAGCCGATCGTGTACGTGCCCGCTGCGACGCCTGCCACCAGCTTCACATCGAAGGTGATTACAGGCTGAGCAGCATCAATCGAGCCTGTGCCTTCGAAGCGGCCAGCTGTAAGGACAGCGCCGTCTGCCACAGGACCCGTGAGAAAGTTCTGGAGGGCGTCGGACTTCAGGGCAAAGTTCTCGAGAGTCAGCTTCGTCTTGTCCCAGGTCAGGTAGAAGCTGACAAGCCCTGCCCATCCCGGAGCAGGCAGCCCACTGATGTAAATGCCCATCTCCTTGGCCGTGGTGTCTGTTTTGTTGAAACTCAAGGGTGTTGGCTTGAGCTCGACTACCACCGCTGCATAAGCGCAGCTCCCCCCAAGAATGGCAGCGACAAGCCCGAGCAACAAGAAAGTGCGGATTGGTTTCATACTACTTGGCCCCCTCCTTGTTTGCCTGTGCAGTAGCCGGCGCTTTGGACGTACTGGCGAAGAACTTGTTCCAGGCCCAGGCGAACATGCCGAAGTCCTGGCCGGTGATCTTGCCGTCCGATTTGCTGGTCCGCTGGGTTAGGCTATCGGCGTCGTTGTTGAGTGGAGCAAGGTCTGAAAAGTCAAGAGTAATAGAGGGATCGCCGAAGTATGCACTCCAGGCGGCTGCAAACAGGCCGAAGTCACCACCGTCGATCCGTCCGTTCCAGTTCATATCCCCGAACTTCGGGGCTGCCGTGCCGCTGAAGGTGCCCTGATTGGTCAACTGCGCCAGAGCCTGGTCCTTCACGGATACCGTGCCAGCTTGAAAGGCTAGAGCCTCAGTGGTCACGCGGCCCTTGGAAGTAAACACGATGTCACACACGTGCTTTGGGGTCTTCTCGGTCTCGACCAGCAGAGCCACACCCCACAGCCCGTGCCTCTCAGCGACATCGGTAGCCAGTTCCGCAAAGAAAACCGGCGGCTGAGCGGAGTCGGCACTGGCCGGAAGCTTGTAAACATCGGCGCCTGGGACCACATCGACCAACCAGGTCTGGTTGGTCACCGCTCCCGTCGCCATCTGGTAGGCGGTTGGCACGTTGAGTCGGAAGACAACAAGCCGCGCCGTCTTCGCACCCACAACGCTCACTTTGGCCACATAGCGCCCCGTAAGCTTGTTGTCCGCGCCTCGCTGGGGCTGAACCTGTACCTGCACGGACTGCGCGAACGCACCGGCGGCCACTACCGCCAGAGCGAGGCCCGATAACACTATGCGACAAGCTCGCACCATAGCGGATGTCCCCTTGTCCCAGATTACCTCAACGGCCAAACTCCGCCGACCGAGAACTGAACGCCATCTGAGTCATAGTCCCAGTAATCAGTGCCGAAGGTGTAGCGAAGGTCGGCAAAGATGTGCTTCCACTGCCCGCCCACAACTACATTAGCCGCAAAGGATACCTTCTTCGCGTCGCTTGTTACACCTGCAAGCCGCCAGTCGGCGTCGATGTTGGCCACGCCCACACCCAACCCGTAGTAGAAGCCCTCTCTCTCCCAGCGGTCCTCCGAATCCTGATTGAGGCTCCACCACACATAATCCACGTCGAGCTGCCACAGGTCGCCATCGACCTTCATTGGGCCACCGGCGGATGACACTGTCTCATCGATGTTATTCCATCCGCCCGTCACAAGCCAGTTGTCAAAGCTCCATCGTGCTCGCATTCCCCAGTCGCTGCCGAAGTCGCCCAGGTCCGAAAAGGAAAGACCAAGCTGTATTGTCTGCTGGGCAGGAGCTTCGTCAGCCAGTGCGACAGGAGCGAGGGACGCTAGAAAGAGCAGAAAACCCGCGACAGGAACGGCGAATCGTTCCGCAGTCCGCACAGTCATCACCCTCCCTTTGATAGATCAAATCGCACTCTTAAGGAGGCCTTCCTCTTATAGCACCGGAACCCTTGCTCTGTCAAGGCAAAGCGCTCTCTCCGGCCACATCCGCGCATCTCTTGAGCAGGGCCCCTCAGGCCAAGCTCCGGACACATCTACTCCCCTCCCGCCTCGTCAATGCTCGCTGGCGCGGCTCCAGCGGCAGGGATCACAGCCTCCGCAGCCAGACCTGCAGCCCCTGTGCCAGCCGCTGTGGGAGTTGTGTGATAAACCGAGTACAGCCGCAGAAACTCGCCGATGATGAAAACCGCGTCCTGAACGTCTATTCTCCCGTTCTTGTTGAAGTCGGCCAAGGGGTCGATCACATTGCCGGTTTTGATGAAGGAGCGCCAGTACACTATGAACTTGGATAGGTCTATCTCGTCCATCCTTGCGTCGCCGTTCAGGTCCCCATCGCCGAGGTATGGGGGGGGAGGTGGAGATTGACACCACCCCTTGCCCCCGGCAAGGCCCATCGTGACAAGTACTGCAAGCATGGCAAGGAAGATTGGCTGGTTCACTCTCGTCATGTTCTCGGTACTCCTTTTGGCCATCGCATCATGATCCTGCCCCTGGCCGCGGCTGGCTCCCAAGCGCACGACTTCCGCAGGACCGACGCCAAGGCCCTGCCGGTGGTATCAGAC
>JAKORR010000058.1 GCA_029777735.1 Armatimonadota bacterium
CGATGAGCCAGTGACGGCGTAGAACTTGCCTGAACCGGGCACCCGACGGCGCCGCGTTGACTTGGCCATGATCCCCCTGCCTCCTATGTCAGGCCCGCGGCTGCTCTGTTAGCCCGTACCACCGTGAGCGCCTCTTCGAGGTGTGGCCTAGAGGCGGGCCCCGACCCGGCTTGCCTACCCATGATTCCACGCCCTCCAGACCCAAGCTGAATCACATTGCTGTCATTATGCCTACAAACAGCATGCAATCAGCGCAGAAAGGGGGCGTGTCGATGATGGAGCTGCGGCGAGGAGGGTAAGAAACAGACAGCGCGTGCCGAGAAGGATGGCCCGCACTCCTAGATTGCGGGTAAGATTCAGGCATGCAGGCCCATGAGACGACCCGCACCCGACCCGTCCGGGTTGGTGCAGCGGAAGCAACTCGAGCGCTAAGGCGCGCGCGCGTAGGCGCAGGGCTCAGCCAGGCGGAGCTCGCTCGCCAGTTGGGGGTGACGCCGTCGACCGTGGGCCGCTGGGAGAGTGACGGCCTACCACCTCAGGCACGGTACAGGGCGCCTCTGGCGAGGGCTTTGGGCCTCGACCTTGACGAATTGTGCAGGCACTGGGGCCTCGGTGATCGATCCCGCAGCAATGTGATTCCACTCATGGACGGACCGTCGCCAAGTCGAGCGGCCTCGGCAGAGGAGCGGGCGAGGTTCCTGAGCACAGTCATGGCTGGCTTGGAGGCTGGGCACGCGGCGAACCAGGCTTGGGTCCGAGTTGCGAACGAGACGGCGCGTGCTCTCGGCCTGGATTGGGCCGTTCCTCTGCCCTGAGACGAGTGATTGCTGGCCTGTGGTGCTTTGGGTCGAGTTTCAGTTCGGCCGCTGATGGGCATCTCGGTAGGTGGAGTCGTGATTGGTCGAGCAGGAGAGTCCACGCGACTGAAGGACTCGGTCGCTCGGCTGTTTTCCACAGGGCTTGTCCACAAGCCGGTGGAAACAGGGGGCGATCAGCGGCGGTCTCGGAGAGCCGCGCGGCCTCCTACTCCGGACGCGTGCTGCTGCACCCCGGCGTGACGTCGGACTGGCACCGGCTGCCGGTGTTGCTCGCCCCGGGTGTGAACCGGGTCGGGGACAGCACGCTGGTGGCCGCGCTCGATC
>JAKORR010000621.1 GCA_029777735.1 Armatimonadota bacterium
CCAGACTCCTTCGTGACCAGTACGGACCAGGTGATTGCGTTGAGTAGTCAAGAGGGCTGGGGCCTGAGCGCCCTCGCGACCGCTTCTCTACGCTGAGTGGCGAGGGCGTGTCACGCAGCATGCGCCTACCCGGAGCAGTTGGTGGACGTTTAGACCTCCGGGCTTCAGACACGGGCAGACCCTCTTACCCGCGCAAGCGGGAGCACGTGCGCAACACGTAACGCCGTTAGAACGGGGTGAGTCTCTTGGAACTTACTATCGTCCTCGCTCTGTTTGGCCTCATTTATGGGCTCGCGAAGGAAATCTAGCCTTGATGGTCGTGGCTATCTGATTACGTGTGTGGTGACGGGGTGTTTGTGCCGATGCGCCCCCAAGCGCCTCGCCGGTAGTCGCCCAGCCCTGGCTGCGCCTGCGCTCTATGGTCATCGGTCACTGCCTCGCCGCTCCCTTGGCGTGGTCGGTCCCTCAGCGGTGCCTTGGTCCCCTAGAGGGAGGATTCCACACGCCGTTGGGTCGTTCTTGTCACTTGCGGGGGACCCAGGCACCCCCGGGGGACCAAGGCGACCAAAGGAGACTGTGCCGACTCCTGCGGGGTACCCTCATACCAAGCACGCCGAAGGAGGCACCGTGAAGAACGCGATCACGAAGACGGTGGTTGGCGCCGTAGCCGCCGCGGCCCTCGCCATCACCGCCACCTCCTGTGCGGGCTCGGCGGTCAACCCCGAACCTCCCGAGCCGGCCACCACAATCGGTTCCCCACTCGAACTTCCGGTGCCGGCCGAAGCGCCGGCAGCCGCGCTGAACGACACAATCAATTCGCGCCATTCCGTCCGTACCTTCGCCGCTGAGCCCCTTTCCCAGACGGACCTTGCCACGCTTCTGTGGGCCACCTACGGCTACCGCACCGATGGTGGCCGCACCGTCCCGTCGGCAGGTGGCCTCTACGCCCTCGCCATCTTTGTTGCGATCGGGGACGTCGAGGGCGTTTCGCCCGGTATCTACACCTGGGATCCCGCAACCAATCAGTTGGGAAAGATGTCCGAGGGCGATCCGCGTACCCTCCTCCAGGGCGCCGCCTTGGACCAAGCCTCAGTCGGCGTTGCGCCCGCCACCATCGTGATCACTGGTTCCCCAATACGTTTGGAAGATAAGTACGGGGAGCGCGCTGGACAGTTCACCTTGAACGAGG
>JAKORR010000622.1 GCA_029777735.1 Armatimonadota bacterium
CGAGAGTTTCAGCCACCTCGGCGCCTTCTTTGTCAGCCTGTAAGATGGCCTCACGCAGAACCTCCCTTTCACGGTCTGACAACAGATAGTCCTCAGTGCGGATGTGCCGCTGCTCCATGACGTGCCGCGTAACCTCAGGCGAGAAGCACACCCCCCCGTCGCAGACATGGCGGAGAGTGTTGATCAAACCCAAGGTCAGACAGTCCTCCTTCAGGAGATAGCCGCTGGCGCCGGCGTTGGCCAATTGCTGGATCACCCCAGGGCGCAGATCCTGTGACACCACCACGATATGAGTGTTGGGAAAGCGCGCCAGCGAGCGTTGGATGGCCTTTTCGGCGTCGAAGCGTACCGCTCCGTCCCGCAGGCTCTCTCCTTCGTGCTGTGGCATGACCAGATCGAGCAGGACGACGTCTGGCCGGTGTTTCTGCACCAGCGACTCCAGATGGTCGCCCACCGAGCCCTCTGCCACCACCTCGATGTGCGGGGCGCGTTCCAGTTCGCTGCGCATTCCGGCGCGCATGAGCGGGTGATCGTCGATGATGACAACGCGCAGGGCCTGTGGTTCCATGGCTGACTCTCTTGGGGAATGCGACGGGCGGCAGCGCGCTGTCAGGGGGTGATTGCGCCAGCGCTTGTACCACGGGACGAAAACGACACTGTGAAGGTCACCATCGTCCCACCCTCTGGTCGGGCGGCGATCTGCAGACGGCCGTTGACAAGGATGGTCCACTGCTCCATGTTCAGGATGCCGAAGCGTTTCTCCTGCAGCCGCTCGTTCGATGGCGACAAACCGGAAGGCATGCCGCTGCCATTGTCGGCCACGCGCATCTTCAGACTGCCGCCATCTTGCTCGATGTCGATATCCACGTGGCTGGCGTGGGCATGCTTGGCCACATTGCTCAGGCTCTCCCGAAGGACATGGTAGATCGCCCTGCACACATCGGTGCTGATGGCTTCGCCTTGCAGCAAAATACTGGCGTGCACCGGGACTCCCGACTGCTGCCGGAAATCTCGCACCAGGCCCTTCACAATGCTGGGGATGCCCTCGTTCACCACAGGCGGATACAGTCCGGCACAAATGTCACGAAGCTGCCTGGCAGCCTCCTTCAGCCAGGACAGGCTGTCTTCCAGCTCGCGCCTGCGTTCGTCCGCCGTCGGCGTTTCCTCCAGCACCTGCTGCAGCGTCCTGCTGGCCAGGGCTACCACCTGCAGCGGCTCATCATGCAGCCTCACCGAGAGTTGCAGACGTTCCAGGTCGCGAACGGTGACGACGTCTTTGGTCAGCGATCGGATGGACTCCACCAGCCGAAAGACCGAACCTGTGACGGCGAACATCTGGGCTGCCTGCTCGATGAGCAGCATCTGTCTTCCGTCGAAGTAGCCGCCGTCAATGCGCCTGCCCACCAGCAGCGCTCCCACGAACTCCTCGTTCGCCTGCAGGGCCCTGATCGCCTCGGCCCATGCATAGAGGTCGAAGACCGGAGCGGGCTTTGCTGCCTTGACCAGCAGTTTGTTCGGAAGCTGCCGCAGCGGCTCCAGCCAGGGCGTCTCGCCGCCGGCCGGATGACACAGGCCCTGGGTTTTGCCGTCATGGCCCATGACAAACAGCATCAAACGCTCCACTTCCAGCCGCCGGCCCATTTCCGCCAGTACCTGGTCCATGGTCTCCAGCGTGGGCGCTGCGGCCAGCCGTCCGGCAAAGCCTACCAACGCCGCCTCCGCCCCGGCGTCCGGGCCAAACAGAATTCGTTCTGCACTCTGGCGGAAAGTCCTGCCCACGGTGGGCACGATGACGGTCGTGGCCAGCACCAGGTAAAGCGTGGTGGGAAGCGGCTCCAGTGCCTGCAAGTCGGGACGGCGTACCAGTGCGAAGTAGAGCAGCATATAGAGCAACAGCACCACCAGCGCCACGAGCAGCAGGGAAAGCAGGCGCGTAACCTGCACATCCAGTCCCAGGTAGCGGTGGCGGACGACAACGTAGGTGTACGCCAGGGGGATCAAGAACAGCATCAGCAGCGAGATCTCCCAGGCCAGAAATGCCCGTCCGATGAGCAGCGTCGGTAGCAGCGACAGGAACACCAGCGGAAACAGGGCAATGCCTGTCGCCGCCAGCACGATGGTAGTCTGGCGGCGGTGGTAGGGGTTGGTCTCCCGGCGCAGCCGCGAGACCAGGATCAGCACATTGAACAGCAGCGCCACAGCTACAAACGCTTCCACGACCCGCAGCCACGTTACGTTCCAATCCGCAAGCAGGGTTGTGCCCAGCGGCCGCAGCCACAGCACTTCATACAGTGTTGCCAACCCCAGGATACCGGCAATGACATACAGGGCAACGAGCACCGTTCGCCATCCCGGCCCTATGTTGCCCCGGCTGGGCACGACCGCCGCATGGGCAAAGGCAACGGCGGCGACAGGCAGGAGAGGGTCGCCGAACAGAGCGGCGCCGGGCACGTTGTAGACCTGAGCGTCACTGGCAACCAGGACGACGGCGGCAAACAGAACGAGAGCGATCAGGGTCGTGGCCTCCCGCTGGCGTCCTGACGCCAACATCAGGATGGCGGCCAGGGCCAGACTGAGGTAGGCGACAACGCTGGTCACGAGCCGTTGGCTGATCATCGTCAGATCCGCCGGTGGCAGAGGCACGTTTACCGTTATCGCGGCGTTGTTGCGCAAGATGTCATAGGAGTACTGCGCCTTTACCGGCCAGTACAGCGGGCGGAAGGGGTCCAGTCGTGCCGGACGGCCGTCGATCGCCAGGAGCACATCTCCTGGCTCAAGCAGCGCGGCGGTCGGCCGTCCGGGCTGCGGTGCGTCGATCACAAATTGCCCGCGCGTCCAGTGGCCATCGGCGCTTTCATCCGGCACCAGGAAGGCCATGAACACCGTCATGTAGGTGACGGTGACAAAGGCGACTATGAGTGCCATGGTGCGTCCGGCGCCCTGAAGACGTCTGGTTCGTAGTCGTTTTGGCTGGCTGACAGGATAGGAGGGGGCGGCTGAAGACATGAGGATTGAGCCAACTGGGATGCGAGTGTGGTGGTGGGTGCAGCAAATGGAGCCGGGGAGATCGCCGCCATTGGCGTTCCTTCGGATTCAGGACGCGGCGCGGTTGGGCGCAACGTTCGCCGATTGGCTGGAAGGCACTATGACGGGCTCACTTCCCCACAGTTTGCCGCGATGTTCCGAACATTCCCCTGAACTCGCCTTGCCTAGGAGTATCGGGGTCGTTCCTGGTGCGCTTTTATTTTCGCCTGCAGTTCTTCCCTCTGCTCGTCAGTGAGGGGCTCGATCTCTTTGGGCATGTTCTTGCTGATCTGCTCGGCGTACTCCATCGCCTGTTTGACGATGCGGTCCAAAGTCTTCAAGGGGTGTTCGTATTCCATTGCTCCTCCTTCGGGCTCGTGGAGTGGTGTTGCGATTGACAGCCCTAAGTATAGCCGAGGTAGGGTGACTTGGGAATGGTACTTTTGTACTATCTTTTCCTGCGGTCTCCGTCATCTCCGGCGCGGCAGGGCCACATATCCCTCCAGCACCGCTGTCAGCACTGCAGCCAGCCACGTCTCGACCCCGAGTCGCTCGCGAATCTCCACCATGTGGTTGCGGACGGTGTTCTCAGAGATGCAGAGCTCCTGGGCAATCGCCTTGCGATCAGCGTTGGGTGTGATCAGATACGCCTCAATCAGCTCCAGGTGCCGGTCGGTCAGCGTGTGGTCCCTGACAAGATGCGCCGCCTCGATTTCCGGGGACAGGAACACGCCGCCAGCGGCCACACTGCGCACGGCGGTCACCAGTTCGGCGCTCAACGCATCGTCTTTAAGGATGTAGCCCCGGATGCCGGCGCACACCAGGTCGAGGATGGTCTGGCGGTGGGTGATCTGGGAGACGATCAGAACTGCCGTCTCAGGATGTTCTGCCGTCAGCCGGCGCACCGTCGTCACGGCGTCGAAGCGTACCTCACGTGGACCGGAGGCTTCGGCCGGCATGCTCACGTCCAGGATCAGGACCTGGGGCTGCCAGGCAGCGACCAGCGGCAGCACCTCGCTGCCGGCTCCACCCTCGGCGACGGTGCGGATGTCAGGCGCCCGTGCCAGCATTGTCTTGATCCCCTCGCGCACCAGGACATGGTCATCCACAACGACGACGTCAAGCATCACGGCGGCCCTCATGCTTGTTTTGAGGTGACGGCGAAGCGGGTTCCAGGGGAGAACACATCGGTCGCAGTATAGACCAGGGCGGGAGACAGAGCGAAACAAGGGTGACAGTCCAGCCCACCTGGACACAGCGTGACACAGGTGACACAGGCAGTCAGAACCACTCAAAAGTACGGTTCTCAACCATACTTCTGAGTGGTGACAGGGTGCGTTGGGCCTCGGATAATGGATACATTCACGCCGATCACCTCGACGATGGCCATGACTCCCGAACCGTCAGTTCCCTATGCCCTCAACCAGGTCATCCTCTATGGCAAGGTCGTTTCCGTCAGCGAGCAGGTGACGGTGGAGGAGGTGGAGGTATGTGTGGCCGTGCAGACTCAGGAGGGGGACACCGGGTTCGCCGTCCAACTGTTCGACCGCCGCGCACTGGAGCTCATGGCCTTCTACCAGTCTCACCGCCAGATGTATCCCGACGACCCCTTCCTGATCTCGCTCATCGGACGACTGGCGCACAGGGACGACCAAACGATCGTCGTCGGCGAATCCGTTACCTTCCACGTGGCGCCGGACGTGCGCATATGGGGTGGCAGGCTGACCGGCGCCTTGCTCAGCGGCTTCTCGCTGCAGCAGCGCGAGGTGGAGTGGAGCAAGCGTGAAGAGGATATCCCCATGCACAGACCGGCACTCAGAGGCAAGGTGGCCCATGTCGCCCGCTCCCGACGCTGATCGACCCGAACACTGGCAAGTCGCCCTGGACAGCCGGGAGGATCCGATGCCGGAGGTGGTGATCGTACAGGCGCCTGCCCCGCGCAGACGCTACGTGTTGGTGGCAATGGTCGCCCTTGTCATCGGCCTTTGGCTGGGCGCAGCGTTCCTGCACCGCCGGGAGAACAGCGTGATCACCTTCGCCTCGGCGCCGTCCGTCGTGACGGTCGTCGTCACCGCCACTGTGCCTCCCTCTCCAACAGCGACGACCACTCCGACGCCAACGCCAACGCCGACTCTCTCACCAACGCCGTCGGCGACTCCTACCCCACATCCCAGTCCAACCGCTACGCCCACGCCACCTCCGCCCATCGGTATCGTCAGAGCCCGCGCACTTAACGTGCGCGCCGGACCTGGCGTTGACTATGCCATTATCGGCTACGCCGCCTTGGGCCAGCGTTTCCGCATCACCGGCGCCAACGCCGACTGTTCCTGGCTGCGGATCGACTTCAATAGCCTGCTGGGGTGGGTGAGCGCGAGGTGGGTGGAATTGCCAGATAGGGCTGTTCATGGCGTATACGAGGTGGCTGTGTGTTGGCAGGAGCTGCAGCAGCGTTGAGGGTCAGAGACTGCGCCCCATGGGGGCAGCGACTTCAGGAGTTCAGGATTCAGAAATCCAGCAACCAGCAGACAGGACTAACCACGAGAGATGGGGACGACCACAACCCGAAAACCGTTGAAGTTGATCCTGTACCACGGGAGGTCCCAGTAGCGGGAGGCCACCTTGGCTCCTGCACTGTCTGAGTAATGGGCGCCTCCTTTGAGCCAGGGCAAACCATCCTTGTCCACGTCCGCCGACCATTCCCAGACGTTGCCCGTCAGGTCCCAGACGCCCTCGGGGGTGGCGCCTGCCGGATACATGTGCACGGGCGTGGTCTGGCCCAAGTCGCTCTCCTTCGTGTTGGCGTTGGCCGGGTCGAAGTCGTCGCCCCAGGGATACACGCTCTTGCCTGCCGTCTGCATCCACTGCGCCTGGGTGGGCAAGTGCACTTCCCGGATGCCGTCGAGCTGGCCCTGCGCGCGCAGCGCCGTCGTCAGCCATTGGCAGTAGGCCTGGGCCCCATACCAACTGATGCCCACCACGGGCTGCGCCGGTTGGTTGAGGCGGTCGTTGTCCCACAGCCACGGCGCCAACGGCCACTCGCCCCCTTCCCGCTGCTTGATCTCCTCAATGCCTTTCGCTGTCCACCAGGGCTGCTCCAGGTCATAGCCCCCGGCTTCGACAAAACGCCGGTACTGTTTGTTGGTGACCGGATAGCGGGCGATGTGGAAGCCCCAAGGGCTGGGCTGGTCCAGCGGCGGCACGAAGTCGTCAATACCGGGGGGATCAATGCCAAGCTTGCCCAGGACCAGACCCGCATCCAAACGCACCGCTGGAACAACGTTGTGGTTCACCATGGTTTCAAGCAGCGCCTGAATCACCCGTTCCCGACATC
>JAKORR010000623.1 GCA_029777735.1 Armatimonadota bacterium
GTTGAGAGAATTAAGCGATGACTGAGCAGCTGCCCCAGGACTTGGCGGTCAAGGCTCTACGGGGGCACCTCCCTTGGTGAGTACGATGTAGTGGTTGCCGGTGGCGGGTTGGCGGGCGTGGCAGCTGCAACGGCCGCCGCGAAGGTCGGTGCGCGCACGTTTCTTGTCGAGCGCGAGCCTTTCGCTGGCGGCATCGCTACCGCGTCAAGGGAGCCCTCGCTGTGCAACTACCTGCATACACCCGCCATGAGCTTGTCGCGGGTGGCTGCCCATTCGAACTGATCGAGCGTATGGTCTCTCTTGGAAGCCGTCAGGGATGCAGTGGCGCCGCGCGAGGTAAACATCGCGGCCGTGCACAGCGAGCTACGGCGCCTTGGAGTTGTGTTGTCCTAGTCCTAAGCGTTCCTCGTGGGTTTGTGGGACAGTTTGTCGCACCCTACCACAGCAACAGGCCAGGCACATCAACCGGCCGATATGTCAAAGGCCCGCACCCCGACGTCCCGCAGCGCCTTAGTTCTCTCCTGAGCCGGCTCTAGCTCCAGCTTACCCTTGGGGTCAAGCTGTTCGGTTCAGTCGCTCTCTATCGTGAGGCTGCCACAGTCTGGGCACGTAGGACAATGCGTCCGTCCTCCCCCTATCGCGCCGCAAAAGCCTAAGACGTACTTGCTGATCGTTACGTTCACTGTGTCGCCGTAATAACATCTATAATAACCTGTATAGTTAGTTATTTCAATGAATTAGATTTGTAAAGCAGAGTATGTGTCTCTATAGAGAAAGGCATATACAAATCCCTTCGTGTTCTGCTTCATGGCTCAGGAGCCGGTTCTTTCAGCACAGACCTTAGCTGGAGGGTGCTCTTGGGCGCCGATGTCATCCACGCGTCGCTGAGAAGTGCACACAGCCAGAGCGTGTATAGGTCGGAGTGGAGGTTTCTGGGGCCGATACGGCGGGCATAATTCTGGTAGCGTCTTTAGACCGGGCGGTCTCGCTGCCTTGGACCCGCGGGAGCGAAGGGAAAAGGTATTTGTTATAGCTTATAAGTACCCCTGGCACCAACATCTGAGGGTGCCTAGAGGGCCAGCGACGCTAGTGGGGCAATGGTTGTTGCTGCATTGACACAGTAAGAGCAAAGGCGTGCAGAGGTAGACCCAATGAGAGTAGCCGCAGCCCCAAGCTCCGTAGGCAACGGCACAGGGGTGACGAGGTGCTCGTGGTGCGGGAGCATCATGAAGGTCGGCTTAGCTGGTAAAGGCAGCGGGAGACCTGCCAAGCAGTGCTCGTGTGGAGCGGTGTTTTGCCCCGACTGCTACGAGAAGCTTCCCGGCCTTTTCGGTGAGGAGTTGGGCGCTATTGTCATGGTGTTCACTCCTGTCGCGGCCGTCGGCTGGTATCTCGCGAAGTACGGGATGGCCGGCATTGATGTGCTACTCGTTTTCGGTCTGTCAATCCTTGGCGGCATCGGCCTCTATCTAGCAGTCATCGCACCTATGTCTCGCATTGTCCACTTGGCCAAGCAATGCGCGATCTGTGGCGGGAGAACCGCCTCCGACTGGCGAAGCCTCAGTATCGTGGAACAGCACAAGACCATGCAGAAGTGATCGCTTACCAGCGTGTCCTTCACCTCCTTCACCAAGCCTTCCGCGCCCGCGGGAGTGATGTTGCGGTTCTCGCCAGGGCAATAGCGAAGGCAGCGACTCCCGTTGATGGCACCATATCGATACGGCAGGTGGATCATCTATCACCTTAGATCCTTGCTTCTATTGATTCTATCCGAAGTCCGCCCATGATCTCTTGCCGTGCCACTCCTTGCGGCCTGTAACACCGAAGGACCCCGAGGCGCGAACCGTGTATACTCCTCCGCAAAGCCGCAAACCGATGCTCTGTTAAGGACACCGACAGGGATAGGGGAGAGCCCCACAATGCTGCCGAGGCTGTCGTGGAACCCGACCGAGTGTGCCCATGACGCAGGCTGCGCGTCCCACCTTCGGTTGGCCGATGTGCTCCTGCGAGCCAAGGCCCTGGGCCTGCAGTGGGTTGAGCTAGCTTACGCCTTGATCCCGTCCTGCAGCGCGACTACGGTGGCACCGCTACGCCAATTGTTGGATCGTCTGGAGCTGGCAGTCAGCGCCGTCTCGCTTAGCTGCGACTTCATCGACCTCGACCCGGAAGTGCGCAGGTCCGAGATTGAACGCGCGCTGGCATGGGCCAGCGTGGCGAGAGCGCTCGGCAGTACGGGACTGCGGCTGGCCGTCGGGCGGATCCCCGTCGGCTGTGAGCAGAGTCAAGCTGAGACCTGGGCTCTTGATGGCCTCTGCCGGGTCGCCGACGTGACCGCAGCCCTTGGGGTGGACCTCGGGCTCGAGAATGCGTGCCCGGACAGAGGGGCGGCGTTTGAGGATCTGTGGGCCCAACAAGAGCTGTTCCTGAGCCTTGCGGCCGCAACGGCAGATTCAGCAGTCGGCATCGTGCTCAACACGTCTAACCTTGTAGGCCCAGAGAATGTCCGACAGGCGGTGCTGGAACTGTTAGGCAATCGTGTGTGGAGCGTGTGCGTCACACTGCGCCAAGTTGAGAATCGCGCGGGCACGGCCGAGTCTCAAGACGAGCTCCAGGCGGTGCTGGGCTTACTTTCGTCCCATGGCTATAAGGGGTATATAACGCTTGACGGGCACGGTTGGGATGGCGACGCAAGCGTAGCGGAAGCTCTACGAAGTCTCCGGCAAGCGGCTCTTCAGTGGTGGTTGTAAATGCAGGCCGAGACGTCTCTGGGGAGGCGGGTTGCCGTTACTTGTCTGGCGCCGGTTGACTGTTCGTACGTGGGTTGTTGGACATAAGTGGTCAGCCTGCTATACTTGTCGACAGCAGCATAGTTCAGGCACCAAACTGACTTGGAGAGCGGCCAACGCTGACTGTGCGATGGGCGGACTGCTGCCTAGTAGGTTCGTGGGGCATGCTATACTGATATTGACCTAAGAGGTATGCACTCCACGGGGAGACATCCATGGCTGCGAAGATACTTATTGTTGACGACGCGCCGGACTACGTCTACGCGCTGCGTGGTTTCCTGGAAGACTTGGGCTATGAGGTCGTGGAAGCCTATGATGGACGCGAAGCGCTGGAGGTGCTTGACCGCGAGAATCCAGACCTCGTGCTTCTTGATGTGATCATGCCTCTGCAGGACGGCTGGGAGACGCTGAGCGCAATCCGGGCGGAGCAAAAGTGGCAGGATCTGCCTGTAGTGATGCTCACTGGACTAGAGCAGCCGGAGCACATGATGGAGGGGTATGACCGCGGCTGTACTGACTTCATAGCCAAGTCGTCGGCGGACTACGACCAGCTTGCCCTCATCATTAGTCGGCTGTTGCGAATAGCCGACAGGCAGCACGAAGCCGGGCAGAGCTAACCACTCGCACAGGCAGGCAACAGCACCTCACCACCAAAGAACCGGCCCCCAAGGCGCCCTGGTAGTAGCCCCAGACTCTATCTCACACCTGACGACACTGCGGCCGGCGGCCCTCGCCAAGGTCTCTTGGGTACTTTGCGCCGCGCAGATATCTCTCA
>JAKORR010000624.1 GCA_029777735.1 Armatimonadota bacterium
GCCATGCTGCGGAAGAGCTCCGCATTGTCCTCGATGTCCTTCTTGATGTCTTCGAGGTGGTTTAGCAGTTCCCCCACGTCAGCCCACTTGGTTGCGATGTCTTCTAAGAGTGGAGCCGTAGCGGCCGAGACGACCTCGCGGTCCAGGTCTTGGACGGCGCGCCGTGCCTGTCGCTCCAAGCGATAAGCACGGCGCATGATCTCCTCAAGCTGTTTCTCAAGGCTTTGGCGCTTCTGCTCAACCTCGTTGCGCTGGACCTCGGGGAGAGCAGCGAATTGCTGAGGGCTCATGACTTCGCCGCCCAGCGTGGGGGCGAGAACGACGCCAGAGGGAGTCCGCCCCATGGCGAAGCCCTGCTCACGCGCTTGCTGCTCGAACTGCTCCAGCTCGTGTTGGCGCTGCTCGCGGAAGCCTCGAACCAGCTCGTCTCTGCGCTCGGCGTACTCGTCGCTTTCGAAGGCCTCCGTGATGGCCCTGCGCAGGTCTTCCACAAACTGGTCCATGTCGGCACGCAGCTCTCCCGCACGGCCGGAGGGGAAGGCAAAGGCATTGGGTCGTCGCGGATCATCGAAGTTGTATACGTAGACCCAGTCCGGCGGCGCCGGGAGCGTGAGGGCTACTTGCTCGGCTATAGAACGACTCATCGAGGTGCGGCCGGTGCCGGGCATCCCGACCACAAAGACGTTGTGGCCCCCCGCCGGTATGGAAAGTCCAAACTCAAGGGCAGCTATTGCCCTCTCTTGCCCTATCGGTGTCTCTGCGGCCTCCACTTCGGCCGTGGAAGTGAAGCCTAAGTTGTCTGGGTCACAGCGCCACAGCAGTTCGTTAGCGGTTAGCTCACGCAAAGCTTTTTCCTCCTGCAGACCAGAGGTCAACGGAAATAGCAAGGGAAACTCCCGGTGCCTCTGTTCAGTAGTATCCGTCAGGAGCCACCAGGAGGCAAGGGTAAGTGTATTAAGTATTAAGTATAGGTCAAGGAGGGCCCAGAGGGAAGGGCCCCGTCACAGCCTTCGCAGGCCTTGGCATGAGGCTGTTGCCCCTGACGCTAGAGGAGGATGGGACAGATGCTTGCGATGGTTTTTCTCCTGGCCGCGTGGCCGGCAGCGATACAGATCGGTGACGACTTCTCTGAGTCTCAGACTCCAGTGGCGACCCGTTGGCGTGTTGAGGCGGGCAAGTGGAACGTGCGCGACGGGCGGCTGCAGGGGATGCGTGCCGATAGATCTTGGCTGATCTGGCGCGGCATGGTGGCGCCGGTGCGGGTTCGTGCCGAGGTTGAGATCACGCCGATGGAAGGTAGTCGCCAGGGCTCCTGGGGAGCGGTTGGACTGGCGGCCTACCTTGACGCGGATAATTACTGGCGTTTGGCCCTCGTCGAGAACGCCACCGACAAGAGCCAACGCTATTTCGAGTTGGTGGAGCAGTTGCAGGGCATGTGGCAGGCCCAAGCCACAGGCGCGACAAGACTGGACACGCTTGTGACCGAGGGGGAAGGTCTTTGGCAATTCGGTCGCACCTATCGCTTTGTGCTCGAGTTAGACGCCGAGCAGTGCACCGGGACAGTCTTCGAAGGCACCCGCCTGCTCTGGCGGCGGGCATACGCACTCCCACCGGAGAAGCCGGCCGTGCGAGCCGGGTGGCCGGCCCTAACCCTGGTGGACATGGAGGCGGAGTTCGACAACATGAAGGCAACCCTTGAGCAGGTCGCTATAGGCAGACCTTCTGGGCCGCCCAGGGCTCTGGTGGTCGACAATGACCTGCCCGGGGCCGACAAGCGGTCCACAGATTGGGCCGCCGGGGCACTGCGGCGCGCGGGTTTCCAGGTGGAGACGACTCACGCCGGTGTCCTGCCAGACAGGCGGCTCACGGCCGCGGACTATGACGTGCTGGTACTGCCGTCGGCGCAGGTTGTCGCGGTGGGTACCGGGGCGGCTGTGGAGGCTTATCTCTCGCGTGGTGGCTGCCTGATGGTGATTGCTGACAAGGCGCCCTTCGAGACACAGCTGGTCAGGATGGGCGACCAGTGGGTCACGCCCGCCGATGCCCAGGCGAGAGTGGAGAGCGCAGGCACGGTTCTGGCCGTGACGCCCGACCTGCCGAGCAAGTTTGGCTACGCCTCTAACGATCCACAGAAGGCGGTTTCGGTGAGCGTTGAGGCAGCGCCTGAGGGCGTGGAGGGCCAGGTGCTGCACTTTAAGCTGGCCGATTTTACCGGCTGGGACAGTTGGTCCGTTGGTGTACCCGTCGGTTCGCTGTCGAAGGAGACTCCGGTGTTGCTCTTTTGGGCCAAGGGCGACGCCGAGACTGTCGAGATGACCGTTGAGGTAAACGAGGACGACGGATCGCGTTGGATTGCAACGGTGCCGCTGACCAGTGAAGGGCGGCGGGTGGCCATCGTTCCCGAGGAATTAGCATACTGGCGGGATTCGCCCAAGGGAATCAACAGGGGCTTCCCGGGCGACGTCGTGGATCCTGAGCGCGTCGTGGAGGTGCGCCTGGGACTGGCAATGAGCCATTCACCGCTCAAGCCAGGGCCGAAGGAGTTCTGGGTGTCGTCGCTGGAGCGTGGAGTTCGGCTTGAGGCAACCTCCGCTAGTCGGCTTCGTATTCCGAGCATCGAAGCCGTGTCGCCTTGGTACAAGACCTTCGATTTCCCTGGGGCCCGCAAGGTGCGCACGCCTGGGGGAAGCTTAGCGCCTTCGGTCGAGTGTCCGGTGCGGGGGGTGCGGTGCACTTATGCGCGGCCTTGGGGCCGCGGACTCACAGGAACACGCGAGCGCCGGTGGATACCGATTCTAGAGGCGGTCGATGGCGCCGGCCATCGGGCCTACGCGGCTGCAGCAATGGTAGCCACGGGCGGGCCCTTTGCAGGCGCAAGCTGGAGCTGGTGGGGTCTCGGGCCGGACACGCTGGCCTCTAGCGGCTACAAGATTGTGCCGGCCTTTCAGACTGCCGCGAAGGCTCACGCGGGGCGACTGTGGCTGCTGGAAGGTGGCCCTACCCAAGTCGCCTATATGTCCGACCAGAAACCGCGTTGGGGCGCGAGGGTGCTGAACGCAGGCTCGCAAGCGGCCGAGGTTGAGGTGGTCCTACGCGCGACTCTCGAAGGCAAGGTGTGTGACAAGATGACGCGGCGTTTGTCGGTCGCGCCCATGGGCGAGGGGCAAGTGGAGGAGGACTGGCAGGCGCCCGGCCCGGGCGTGTATGAGGTCACCGTGGAGCTACGTGCCGGTGGGCAGGCAGTGGAAAGGCTGAGCACGTCCACACGGGTGCTGGCGCCGGCTGTAGCCGTGAGCGACAGGCTTATTCACCGCGAAGGCGGGCAGTTCGTGCGCAGCGGCCATCTGATCGAGGCCAAGTCTAGGACCGCGATGGTTGGCGGCACGCCTTGGTTCCCTCAC
>JAKORR010000625.1 GCA_029777735.1 Armatimonadota bacterium
GATGGAAAATGGTGAGCCCCGGCTTATTCGACGAAGGCAGACGGTGGCTGAGCTGCTCGCGCTGGAGGCGGTGTAAGGCATCTTCACATGCGGCATTGTTAGTGCAGCCCACTTCTAAATTAACGTGCAGTCGTCTTCTGAAAACGACACACGTCAATGAAATCAAGGACTTGCGTGTCTCATAAATTTGTCTCATATTGAGGGCATGTCAGAGGACCCTCCACAGCCCTACAAGCCGACCAAGCCCTTCGTGCAGATAGACCCCCGTTGGTGGTCCCTCGGCGTGGTGGACGGGTTCAATGCGCGACCGCCACAAGGTGGCGTGTCCGACCAGTTCAGCTACTTCAGCGGACGGGTCGAAGGCGAAGCGGCCCGGGAACAAGGGCGCTCGGTGGACGAGGTCCTGGCCAAGTACAAGATTCCATACAGAGAAGCAGACTTCCGGCCCATGCCTCGGCTGGACCTTCCACCGGAAGGGACGCCCTGACCTATGGAGCGCATCGGCTATGCACGGGTCTCGACCCAGGACCAGAAGCTCCACCTGCAGCACGACGCCTTGAAGGCGGCGGGCTGCTTGACCATCTTTGAAGACCAGACCAGCGGCACGCGGGCAAAGCGGCCAGGCCTAGACAAAGTCTTGGCCAAGCTAGGCCCCGGTGTCGTCCTGGTGGTGTGGCGACTGGACCGGCTCGGCCGATCACTGTCGCACCTGGTCGAAGTCTTGAAACTCATCGAAGCGAAGGGCGCCGGCTTCGTGTCCCTGACCGAGTCCATCGACACAACGAGTGCCGGCGGTCGCCTGGTCTTCCACATGATGGCGGCCTTGGCAGAGTTCGAGCGGACGCTCATCGTCGAGCGGACACAGGCCGGCCTCACGGCGGCCAAGTCACGCGGCGTGAAGCTGGGCCCAAAGCGGAAGCTCACCCCGAGGCAAATCGAGCATGGGCGAGCGCTGCTCACCAGCGGCGAGACCGGTCATGCTGTTGCCCAGTCCCTCGGGGTGTCGCGTGCGACGCTCTACCGGGCACTCGGCCCGGCCTCCTGAATTTCCCACCTCCACCCTGAGACCCTCAATACGGCCACGCCGCGAAGCTGCAGCGCAGTGTGCGAGCGCGAAGCGCTGGCACTTGTCTTATGGGTGTGTATACACCTATAAGACACTACAGTACGACACCCACTCTCCCAACAACAAACAGACTGGCTTTCGGCACGGCATTCGATGCACATCGAAGGTCTCTCTCTCCACCGGCTCGATGTTTGCCATAAAGCCTGAGGCGCGGCACATGCACTCCTACGGAGAGCAAGGCGATGCCTCCGCAGGCTCGGAAATTGCGTTTTCTTCTTGATAGCCGGC
>JAKORR010000059.1 GCA_029777735.1 Armatimonadota bacterium
CGCCACCTCACCAAGCCCGGGATGACCGGGTTGTGGCAGGTCGCCGGGCGCAAAGAGGTCGAGTGGAGCGAGCGCATGCAGATGGATCTGCGTTACGTGGAGAACTGGTCGCCGACGTTGGACCTGGTGATCATGGTGAAGACGGTCAAGGCCGTGGCGACAGGTAAGGGCGCGCACTGACCCCCTTCCCTCACAGCTAGGCAGAAGCAGCCATTGACGAAGACATAGAAGGAGGTGTCGCCTGGTCTCCGCGTACACGATTGCCCGAGCGGGGGCCCTGGACTAAACCGATCAACAGCCAACCCAAGAGCACGGTGAAGGCCAGAGACCCGAGAAGTAGGACTCCAAGCGGTGACACGGGACCAGACCACCACCATTCTGGATCACGAAGCCACGGATCATCACCCTCAGAACCCAATCCG
The DNA here is from genome assembly GCA_029777735.1 of Armatimonadota bacterium. Taxonomy (GTDB): domain Bacteria; phylum Armatimonadota; class Zipacnadia; order Zipacnadales; family FEN-943; genus JAKORR01. Next base: position 423 of record JAKORR010000059.1, read on the forward strand.
GCTGTGTAGCGTGCCAACAACTGCCGAAGAGCTAAGGCATGGGCGAGGCTCAGAATCGCCCAGACAAGAACCGCTTGCGCCGTTTGAAGTGGCCACACTCGGACCCTATGCGGGACCAGCGCCAGTAGTGCCAGCCAAGTGATAGTGAGGGGCAGGAAGTATCGTGTTTGGATCGTGCAACATGCTGTGTTGGTCTGCAGGTACACCAGCGCACCGATTTGGGCAATCACCAACCCACCGACAGACAGCCCCTTGGACCAGTGCCACGAGGCCAGGCCGGAAACGGCGAAGAATGAGAGGACTACGGCGATCGGCGCCCACACAATTGGGGGCATCGGTACGTCGACATAGCCCAGCGTTGTCGACCACGTCCCGACAAAGTAGGTCGGTAGTTCAAGCATCACAGCCCGGAGTGAAGGTGGTTGCCCGCCCTGTCCCGGTGATAAGCCACTGCTGAGTGCACTGGCCTGATGGCCTCCGACGAAGAAGCCAAGAACCGTAATAGCGAGTAGCAGGGCTGGGTAGACCACCCAGTGGCGCCACAGGCGCCACTGCGGAATACGCCAGGCGAGTACTGCGGCTAAGCCTAGAACGAGCAGGAACGGGGCATCGGCCCGTGAGAACACCGCGAAAAGAGCGGCGGTTACACAGATAGCCATGGCCGCGACGCCCCGCCTGACAGACGGCGAAGGCCCGTTAGCGGCGACTAGAACGCTCACCGGTATCCCCGTGATGAGAGCAGCGCTGGGATTGGTGGACGTCGACAGAAAGAGCCCCAAGGGAACCATGGCCGTGAGACAGACCACGATCAGCCGAAGCCGCGAACGAATGGGAATGATCAGGGCCATCGCAAGCCACAGGCCGCTGGTCAAAGTCCACACCACCATCCGCATGATGATCACGGACGGGCCAAGGTGTTGGGTCGCAAAGAGCCTGAGGAACGCGTAGAAGCCCTGTGGGTAGCCGCCTGTGTTAGCCGTCACG
>JAKORR010000626.1 GCA_029777735.1 Armatimonadota bacterium
CCATTCCCTCCCATCGTGAGGGCAGCACGAACACATCGCAGGTCTTGAGAAGACCGGCCACCTCCCAGCGCTGACCTAAGAACGATACAGCAGATTCCAGGCCAAGCGAGCGTACTTGGATGGCCAGTTCACCAGCCATCGGCCCATCGCCGACGACCGCCAGATGAGCGGGTACCTCCCGCACGACAGCGCGCCACGCCTCGATCAACACCTCCAGCCCCTTGGCCGGATGCAGCCGCGCGACGATGATAACCAGCGGGCAGTCAGCTGTTAGGCCAAGTTCGGCTCGCAGGTCAACCGGCTTGGCTGCCACGATCTCCGCTACGTCCACAGGATTAACGACGACATGAACGCCGAGGCGAGGCTGCCAGCCTGCCTCGTGGGCAATCCGGGCGATATCTCTGCTGCAGGCTACGACCGCGTCAGCGCTACGGATGCCCCATCCGGCGACTACAGCGCGCAGGCCCGGAGCGAACTTCGGACTCTGCACATGGCCTAGGGCGGGAACCCGGAGCCGACTTGCCAGGAATCTACCGACGCCTAATCCCACCCCAAGGTGGCTGTGCACGAGACACGGCGCTTTCTCTCTTGCCCAGGACAGCACCCGCACTAGGCGAAAGGGCAGATTAGTCGGCGTGCACTTGCCGTCCACGACCTCGATGCCCGCATCGCGGAGAAGCTCGGCAGGCTGGTCCAGCTTGTGCAACGCCAGGACGGTGCAGTGGAACTCACCAGGGTCGAGACGCGGTAGGACACGCACGAGAAAGGTCTGCGCGCCTCCCACGCCCAGGTGATCGATCACGTGAAGGATGCTTGCTGCTGCCACTTGCTTAGGTCCCCCGGACGTGATAGGCGCTACGCTTGCTGAGAGTCTCCGGCCGCCTAAGCTTCAACACTGAGATCCCAGGGTATCAAAGCGCATGCCCCTGCTCTTCTTGGAGACGTCGCAGCCATCCGGCAAGAAACATCAGCGCATGGGCTGGTTGGTGGCCTATTTGCACCATAAAGCCATACTTCGGACCTATTCGTTCCTGACCTGCTGCACGAGATCAAGATAACGCTCTGCCAAGCTCGACCAGGTATAGGCGCTCACGAACTCGCGGCTTTTCAGCCCCATCCGCCGTCGCAGGTTGGCGTCCCCAAGTAGCCGGCTCAGTGTTTCGCCCAGAGCCGCTATATCCCCAGCCGGCACAAGGAAGCCATTGTCGC
>JAKORR010000627.1 GCA_029777735.1 Armatimonadota bacterium
CGAACGCTGCTGCGCCTGCCGGAGATTCCTCGCCCCGATGACGCCGCGGACGCCCTCGCCATTGCCATCACCCACCTGCACACCCAGAAGTACTGATCGCCGGGCTATGTGGTAGAACTGGACCAGCATGATCGCGACGCTGCGCGGTGAAGTCATCCAGATCGAAGAGAATGCCCTCGTGGTGGAGCTGGGGGGCGTAGGTCTGCGCGTGTTTGTGCCCGCGCCCCTTCGTTCGCGCCTCAAGCCTGGTGAAGGCATCTCGCTCTTCACTCATCTGGTTGTGCGTGAGGATGCACTCACGCTGTATGGCTTTGAGTCGCAGGCTGAACGCGACCTCTTCACGCTGTTGCTCGGCGTGGATGGCGTGGGCCCGAAAGTCTCCCTCGCCGTGCTCTCCACACTGAGCCTGGAAGCCGTCCAACAGGCTGTGGTGGCCGAACAGGCCGACGTGCTCGGACGCGTACCCGGCGTCGGAAAGAAGACCGCCCAGAAGATCGTGCTCTACCTCCACGATCGTTTCAAGCCCGGCGATTCGCTTTCCCGGCTCTCCGCCCTGTCAGATAAGGATGGGGAGGTCCTGGCTGCGCTCACCTCCCTGGGCTACTCCGTCGTCGAGGCTCAAACCGCCATACAGTCTCTGCCCAAGGACGCCCCCGACGACGTGGAGCAACGCCTCCGCTTGGCCCTGCAATACTTCACCGGATAGGCCTCGCCTTCACAAGCAGCACGCGCGGACGGAGCTATCCGTCCGATTGTGTTTATAATGCCCTCGCTCCGGACCGGCGAATCAGCATCCTCGCCTCCTGATCCCCGGATCTATCCGATCCAACTTCGCGTAACTTGACCGCCTGCCGGCCCAAGGGCCTGCACTGGCCTCGCCGAAAACAATGCTGAATGCCCTGGTAGACCGCCTCTGGAAGCGCCTGCTGTGGATCGCTGTCATGGCGGCCCTCGCCTACCTGCCGTCGCTTCTGCGGCTTACCTATTATCGCGACGACTGGTACTACGCCTACGACGCGTTGGTTGGGCCGTCCGGCGTCTTCCGCTTCATGTTCGCCGAGGATCGTCCTGCGCG
>JAKORR010000628.1 GCA_029777735.1 Armatimonadota bacterium
TTTGCCCCAAGAAGTTTGCAACGTGGCCTTCGACGTCAGCAAACCGCCGCGGCCTGAGCTGGGCGACTTCTCGACCAACGTGGCCATGGTGCTCGCGAAGGTGGCCCGCAGGGCCCCGCAAGCCGTTGCCGAAGCCATCACGCGCCACCTGGCGAGGCATCCACTCGTCGAGCGGGTGGAGGTAGTCGCACCGGGCTTCATCAACTTTCATCTCTCACCTGGGTGGCTCCAGTCGGCCGTGGCGGAATGCCTAGAGCGAGGCGAGGCTTACGGGCGCTCAACCCTAGGGGCGGGCAAGAGGGTACAAGTGGAGTTCGTCAGCGCTAACCCTGTAGGTCCCCTTCACATCGGCAACGCGCGCGGCGGGCCCTACGGCGACGTGTTATCTAATCTACTTGAGGCTACCGGCTATGAGGTCACGCGCGAGTATTATATCAACAACGGCCCGGAGAACACACAACTCCAAACCTTCGGGGCGTCGCTGCAGGCCCGCTACCTACAGCTTCTCGGCGAGGACGTGCCGTTGCCTGAAGGCGGCTATCAGGGGGAATACGTCATCGAGCTGGCCCAGGAGATCGTGGATCGCGAGGGGGACCGCCACCGCGATGTGCCCCGGGACCAAGAAGGTGCGCGCACGTTCTTCTGGCTTGTGGCCGACCGCATGGTGGAGATGCTGCGCAAGGACTGCGAGAGCCTGGGGATTCACTTCGACGTGTGGTTCAGCGAGCAGTCGCTAGCGGACAGCGGTGCTGTGGATCGGGCCGTGGCGCTGCTGAAGGAGCGAGATGCGGCCTACGAGGCCGACGGGGCCGTGTGGCTCAGGGCCACCCAGTTTGGCGACGAGGAGGACCGCGTGCTCGTGCGCAGCTCGGGTGCGCCCACCTACATAGCCAGCGACGCCGCCTATGCGGTCAACAAGTTCCTAGAGCGCGGCTTTGATCACGTCATCTATGTCTGGGGGCCGGACCATGCCGGCTACGTCCCACGGCTCAAAGCCGCCGTGGCGGCCTTGGGTGTGGAGCCCGAGCGCGCCGAGGTGATCATCTACCAGACGGTGCGCTTTCTGCGCGGCGGCGAGCCCGTGCGCCTGAGCAAGCGTCAGGGAAGCATCATTCCCATCAGCGAGATCATCGAGGAAGTGGGGTTGGACGCGACGCGTTTCTTCTTCCTGATGCGCAGCGTCGACGCGCACCTAGACTTCGACCTGGATCTGGCGCGGCGCAGGACCGAGGAGAACCCAGTCTATTACGTGCAGTATGCGCACGCTCGCATCCGCAGCATCGAGCGAGAGGTCGCGGCGCGGGGATTCGAAGTGACACAGGCGCCCAGGCTCGATCTGCTCACAGATCCAGTCGAGCGCGAGGTAATGCGATTTCTCGTGGAGTACCCCGAGCTAGTGAGTGACGCAGCACGCGAGCGGGCTCCTCACAGGTTGACGCACTTCGCAGTGGATCTGGCCCGTACGTTCCACCAGTTCTATGATCGCTGTCGGGTGCTGGCACCGGAGGAGCCCGAGTTGTCGGCGGCGCGGCTGGCGCTGGTGCAGGCAACCGGCCAAGTGTTACGCAACCTCCTGGGTTTGCTGGGAGTGACGGCCCCTGAGCAGATGTAGGACACCGCTGGCCCTTGGCACACTGGTAATATGCCTCGCCGTGGGTCTCCTGGTGTGGGCACCATGGCTAGGAGCTCCGGCTGTGGCTGCGGCTGGGGGCTCAGGCGAGGCCCCCCGCGTGGTGCTCGTGATGGGCGATGCCTCTCGCAAGGCGGGCCTGGGGGCTGCCTACCTGGCACAGGCCGCTTTCGACCACGCCCGGAAGAGCCTTGACACCGCCAACGTCCCCTATCGCACCAGCAGCGACGAGGAGATCGGGCGCCTGGGCATCGGTGCGCAGAAGGTTGCGATATTCCCGTACAACACTGTGTTCCTCGACAGCGAGGCTCAGCGTTTTGCTGCCTGGGTCGTGGGTGGCGGTCGGGCCATCTTTATCCATGCGCTGCCGGAGGCGGCGGCGCGAGTCCTGGGCCTACCACAGCCCCGACCCTTTCAGCCTCACTTGCCAGGGGAGTACCACAGCATGGTGCTGCCGTCGGGGCCAGTGTTGGGCCTGCCGAGCCAGGTTGTTGTAACGCCCAAGTGGGTGAATAGCCTGCCGCCGGCCGAGGGGATGCAGCGCCTCGGCTTCTTCTCGACCAAGAGTGGCCGTGCCCAGGGCGAAACGCCCCTTTACCTGACGACAAAAGGTGCCTACATCGCGTGCCTGTTGACCGAGGCCGACAAGCGGGCGGCGGGAGCGCTATTGCGGGCTCTAGCTGCTCACTTCGATCCGGGGCTGTGGGATGCTCTGGTGCCCGTGAGCCCGGCGCGTCTAGGCCCGGTGGAGGGCGCCGGCACGCTGGGAGCACTACTCACCTACTTGCAGGGGCAGGCGCAGGTCAAGCCGCACATCGCACGTTCGCTGCGCACGGCACGGGAGGCAGAGCAGGCTGCGGCACGCGCCCGGCGGATGCTGGCAGACGGCAACGCGTTGGCTGCCGTGGACCTGGCGGCCGCCGCGCTGGCGACGGCCAATCGCGCTTACTGGATGACGTGGCCCAGCCACGAGGAAGAGCTGCGGGGGGTGTGGGCCTGCGAGGATGTTAAGCCGTCCTGGGAGGCAGCGGCGGCTGCGCTGGCTCAAGCGCACATCAACGTCGTCTTCCCCTACATGGCGTCGGGAGCTGCCGCCTACTACCCCTCGTCGGTACTACCGCCGGCGGAGTACCAGCGCCCCGGGGAGGACCACTTGGCCAGAGCCCTGAAGGCCTGTCACGCCCATGGTGTCAAACTACACGTGCGGATGCTGGGCCTGTCTTGCCTGTTCTCAACGGCCCAGACGCGTGCGGCCTTAGCCAAGGAGGGAAGGCTGATGGTGGACGCTGACGGCAATACCCAGCGATGGCTGTGCCCGAGCAACCCGACCAATCGCAAGCAGGTCGTGGCAGTGGCGACGGAGATGGTCACGCGATACCCGGTCGATGGTTTCCAACTTGACTACTTCCGCTACCCTGGGGGCAATTGTTGCACCTGTGCCCACTGCCGCAAGGGCTTTGAGACCCTCCTAGGACGAACCGCAAAGGATTGGCCCAAATGCGTAAAGTCGGGTGCCGCGCGGGATTTGTTCCTGCAGTTCCGGCGGCGCCAACTCGACAGCCTGCTGATCGATATTCGCACGGCTGTAAAGCAGGCACGGCCCGGCCTGCCCTTCTCCGCCGCGGTTTTCCTCAACTGGGAGGGCCACCGCGACACCTTCGGCCAAGATTGGGCGCCATGGATGCGAAGGGGGCTTGTCGACTTCGCCTGCTCCATGACTTAGACGGCGAACTTGACAAAGTTCGAGAGCTGGACAGTCAAACAGCGGGCTTGGGTAGGCAACGCGCCGCTCTGTCCAGGCATTGGGCCCTACGCTGACGGGGTGGGGGACTTTCCGCCACTTACAGTGGCGCGCCAGATATTGACTGCCCGTAAGTACGGCCAAGGGTGGGTGCTGTTCAACCTGCGACCGGAGCTGATCGAAGACTATTTACCGCGCCTAAAACTAGGCTTGTGCTATGCGCCGCCACGCTTGCCGCAGTGGGCAGGAGGTGGGCAGTGAGTGATCCAAGGAGACAAA
>JAKORR010000629.1 GCA_029777735.1 Armatimonadota bacterium
AACGGATGTCTGGCTACCGCGACAAAGTACTGAGCCGCGAGGAGCTCCGACGAGTTGTGGAGGAGCTACACCGGCAAGGCAAGACGCTGGTTTTCACCAACGGCTGTTTCGACCTGCTTCATATCGGCCATATACGCTATCTTTATGACGCCTCGAGGCTGGGCGATGTCCTGATCGTGGGGATCAATAGTGATGAGTCCGTGACGCGACTCAAGGGTCCCAGCCGCCCGATGATCCCCGAAGCCGAACGCGCCGAAATGCTCGCAGCTCTGAGCTGCGTGGACTATGTCTCGATCTTTTCCGAGGACACGCCCGACGAGCTCATCAAGCTTATTCGCCCCAATGTGCACGTCAAGGGCGGTGACTATAGGCCTGAGGACCTACCCGAGGCGCCACTAGTCAAATCGCTGGGCGGCCGAGTGGTCATTGCGCCTCTTGTCAACGGCAGGTCGACCACCATTACGATCACCCATATTCTTGAACGTCATTCAGACTGGCTGAACAGGGCACCCGGGGAGAAAGACTCGTGAAGATTCTCGGCATGATCCCCGCACGCTACGGGTCCAATAGACTAACGGGCAAGGTGCTGGCGCCCATAGCCGGTAAGCCCATGGTACAACATGTCTGGGAGCGGGCGCGGCAGGCTGGGTGCCTCGACGACGTTCTCATTGCCACGGATGATGAACGGGTCCGACGCGCTGTGGAGGATTTCGGCGGTTGGGTCGAGATGACCGAGCCGTACCACACTTCTGGTACTGACCGGCTGGCTGAGGTGGCTGGACGCGTAGAGTGCGACGTAGTCGTCAACATCCAAGGCGACGAGCCACTCATAGACCCACGGGTTATCGAGGCTGCGGTGGCGCCCTTCTACGCCGCCGCCGAGCTGCGGATAAGCACCGTCGCGACGCCCATCCGTACGCTAGAAGAGCACCTGAAGGAATCGGTCGTGAAGGTTGTGGTGGACCGGCGCGGCTATGCGCTATACTTCAGCCGGGCACCCGTGCCCTTCTTCCGACTCGACAGCCCGTCGCCCTGGCCTCAAGAGAGCTGGAGGCAGCACCCAGTATCGGAGCTGTGGCCGCTCAAGCACATCGGCCTGTATGTCTATCGTACCGAGGACTTGCTGTGGTTCGCCAGTCTGAAGCCCACGCCGCTGGAGATGACCGAGAGGTTGGAACAGCTCAGGGCGCTGGAGAACGGCTGTCCCATCCGCGTCGTGACGGTGGAATACTCGCCCGTGAGCGTGGACACGCCTGAGGACCTAGAGCGCGTACGGATGCTGATGGAGGGTTCGCAGTGAACCTCAAGGCGAGCCGGCCCATCGCGCTGGAGCTACTCGACGTCCCTTTAGGGGGCGAGGCCTTAAGTATCATTGTAGGCCCCTGCGTGCTCGAGAGTCTGGACTTGGCGCTGACGGTGGCTGAGAGAATGAAGGCCTTAGCCACCAGCCTCGGCATGCCCTACGTGTTTAAGGCCTCCTTCGACAAGGCCAATCGCACGTCGATCAGTTCCTTCCGTGGGCCGGGGCTGGAGCAGGGGCTGGAGTGGCTGGACGAGGTGCGAGGGCGTGTGGGCGTGCCGGTGCTGACGGACGTACATGAGACCTGGCAGATCGAACCCGTGGCCCAGGTCGTGGACGTCCTGCAGATTCCGGCCTTTCTCTGCCGCCAGACGGACCTGCTCGTGGCGGCTGGCCGTTCGGGACGGGTAGTCAACATCAAGAAGGGTCAGTTCCTGGCGCCAGACGACATGGAGTACGCCGTTCGCAAGGTCACCGACAGCGGCGGCAGCCGCGTAGTGTTGACTGAACGCGGTACTACTTTCGGTTACCATGACCTGGTTGTGGACTTTCGCGGTCTGCAGATTATGGCGAGTTGGGGTTGGCCTGTGGTCTTTGACGCGACGCATTCGGTCCAGCAGCCTGGTGGAGCGAGCGGGGCATCGGGCGGGCGCCGCGAGTTCGTGGCCACCCTGGCGCGAGCTGCCGTCGCAGCGGGAGCCCATGGCCTGTTCTTCGAGGTCCATCCCTCTCCAGATGAGGCGCTTTGCGATGGCCCCAACATGCTTTCGCTGGGACAGGTGGAAAGGGTTCTTCATCAATGCAAACTGCTGCGCGAGGCTCTGGCTGCCGCGCCGACGACGCAGGAGGAGTAGTTGATGCTCGAGAAGGCGAAAGGTGTGGCGGTCGCTCTGCAGCAGGCCAGGGAGACCCTTCGCGTTGAGGCTCAGGCTGTCGCCAGCCTGAGCGAGCGGTTGGGAGAGGACTTCGAGCGAGCTGTGCGGATGCTTCTTGAGAGCAAGGGCCGCGTGGTCACCTGCGGCGTGGGGAAATCGGGCTGCGTGGCGCGTAAACTCGCCAGCACTCTGGCCAGCACAGGAACGCCCGCCTACTTCATGCATCCCACCGAGGCCCAGCACGGTGATCTAGGCATGGTCACTGCCAACGACGTGGTCATCGTTCTGTCCAACAGTGGGGAGACAGAGGAAGTGAACGCGATTCTGCCGTGGATTAAGCGGGTAGGAGCGCGCCTGATCGCCGTGTGCGGACGCCAAGATTCAACGCTAGGCTGCGCGGCGGACGTGTCCCTTGACGCCTCGGTCGAGCGCGAGGCCTGTCCGCTGGGGCTGGCTCCCACGGCGTCTGCCATCACTGCCATGGCGCTGGGCGACGCACTCGCCATGGCAGTCATGGCTGCGCGAGGCTTCACGGCCGAGGACTACGGCCGCACGCATCCCGGCGGAACACTAGGACGACGCGTGCTGCTGCGAGCTTGTGACCTGATGCACGCCGGGGACGATAACCCGACCGTGGCCTTGTCTGCCACTGTACTTGACGCCCTGCTGGTGATGACCAAGGCTAGCGTTCGCGGTGCGGTGAGCATAGTAGACGACGAAGGACACCTGTGCGGGCTCTTCACCGACGGTGACTTCCGCGTGCTCATGCAGCGCGAACAGGATTGGGCCGCCGTCATGCGGCGGCCCATCAACCAAGTCATGACGGTTTGCCCGACTACTTTGCCGCCCGACGCCCTGGCTGCGGAAGCCGCCCGCGTAATGCAGGAACGCCAGTTCGACAACGTGCCCGTCGTTGATGAGCAGGGCAGGGCTGTGGGTATGCTCGACATTCAGGACCTGATCCGCGCCGGGTTGGTATGACGTCCGCGCTGCCGGCAGCGTGCATGGTCTGTTGCTGGAAGGGGTAGCGCTGCGCTGGAGTGACACCTGCATCCACACGCACCATGGAGACACTCACGATCCTTCACACCACCGACTTGCACGGGCGGCTTAGCGCTGCTGCCGCTCAGCGGTTGGCTGAGTTGAAGGCTCAGCAGGGAGCGCTGCTGCTCGACAGCGGCGACGCTCTGCCTGTGCCAAACGCCCTGGCTGTGCCCTGGCGTTGTGCGGTGAGCGCGCGGATGGCCGAGGCGGGCTACGACGCCGTGGGCGTGGGCAATCGCGAGTATCACTTCCGTTCTCTGGGGCTGCATTGGGCCGCGCGCCGTCTGCCCTGCCCGCTGGTGGCCACGAACCTGCGTGTGCCTGGAGCGCCCGGGGTACGCCTGACGGTGGTACTTGACTCGCCCGCGGGCCCTGTGGCAGTACTCGCTGCTGCGCGGTGCATGATCCCGCCACGCTCCGGCCTAGCGCGGCTCAGTGACATCGGGTGGACTGACCCCTTTGAGGTCTTGCCCGAAGCCCTGGCGCGGGCACGTGAGCAGGCGCGATGGGTGGTAGTGCTCAGCCACTTGGGCGTGCGGGACGACCTAACCCTGGCCGCGCGGGGCCTGGGCGGCGACGTTCTCCTCGGGGGACATGACCACTTTCTGACGCCCCGGGCACTCTTGGGTCTGGGAACACCTCTAGTGTATAGTGGCTACTGGGCTCGGTGGGTGACCGTGGTGGGCCTTTCCCGGGAGGGGAAGAGGATTACGCCCCGGGTGGAGGTAGTACGTCTGCCGTGAGCACTGTGCTCTTTGTTGATCTTGGCAACACCAATGTGTGCTGGCGGGCTTGGTGTGACGGTGCTTGGGATGGAGAGATGGAGCGCCATGCCGTGAGCGGCGCCCCGACGATCCTCCGCGTGGTGGCCCGTCGGCTGAAGGCCGTTCAAATCGTCGCGGTCGTGACCTCGCCGGCTAATGGCGATCGCGTGGAGCAAGCCATACAGGCCGCTGAGCTGGCCTTCATTCGAGTGGGTCGTGACCTCCCTGTACCCGTCGAGACAGCCTACACTGACCCCTCGCAGATAGGCGCCGACCGTCTCTGCAACGCATTGGCGGCCCGCGAGCGTTACGGCGCGCCGGTGGTAAGTGCATCGGCCGGCACTTGTCTGACGGTGGAGGCCATGAACGAGGCCGGTGTTGTCCTCGGTGGGGCGATAGCGGCGGGCGTGCCCGCTGCCGTGGCCGGTATCGCCTATACGGTTCCGCACCTGGCACAGGCAGCACGGGAGGCTGCCCAAGCCGCCTGGACTTCGGACGCACCTGGCCGTTCCACCGAGGAAAACCTGGTGATAGGGCTGGGGGTTGGTGCTGCGGGCGCCCTTGAAGCCCTCATCGCCCTGGCGCGGCGCGCCGTCGGTTCCGACGCTCCGGTGGTGGTGACCGGCGGTGACGCCCCGCGTCTGGCGGGTCTGATGAGTGCACCGGTGCACGTGGCCCCCGATCTCACACTGGACGGAGCGCGCCTCGCCTTTGAGCAGTCCACGACCTGAGCCCTTGCACCTTGGGAAGTTGTCGATCGAGCCGCCGGTCGCCCTTGCGCCCATGGCGGGGTACACGAGTCCGCCCTTCCGGCTGCTGTGCTGTTGGATGGGCGCGGAGCTAGTCTACACCGAGCTGATCTCTGCCGAGGGCCTGACGCGCGAGCCTAATTACAGGCGCTCTCAGCTTATGCTCTCGTCCTTGGAGCATCCGGTGGCCGTGCAGCTTTTTGGCGCCGATCCACGGCGGCTAGCTGAATCGGCCGCGATGGCCGAGGCAGCCGGCGCTGACATTATCGACCTCAACCTGGGTTGCCCGGCGCCGGTGGTGACACACAGTGGCGGAGGTGCGGCTCTGGCCGCGCAGCCCGCGATAGCAGTCAAGTGCGTTAGAGCCATGGTCGAAGCCGTGCGCGTGCCCATCACCGCCAAGCTGCGCGCCGGTCTGCAACCGGGCGACACTGGCTACATCGATCTCGCGTCTCGCCTGGTTGATGCTGGCGTCTCTGCGCTAGCCCTGCACGGCCGCAGTGTGAAGCAGGGCTTTCGTGGGCACGCTGACTGGCGTACCATATCAGCGCTAGTGAAGGCGGCCCCCGTGCCAGTGTTGGGCAACGGCGATGTGGCCTGTGCCGCGGATGCCGTGCGAATGCTTCGCGAGACAGGGTGCAAGGGTGTACTGATAGGCCGGGCGGCAGTGGGTGATCCGTGGCTTTTCGCGCGGAGTGCAGCAGTATTTGGGGGCCAGGAGGAACCGGCCCCACCGAGCCCTCTGGCGCGCCTGGCAGTCATGCTCTGGTATGTCCACCGCCTGGCGAAGGACTTTGGGGAGAAAGAGGCGGTGCGTCTGGGCCGTTTGCAGTTGATCCCCTTCTCCCGCGGCCTGCCGGGTGCCGTGGCCCTGAGACGTTCGCTGGGGAGTGCGCGCTCATTTGCCGACCTGCGTACCGCCGTGCTTGTGGCTTGGGCAACTGTGGTTGGGGAGAAGGGATCCGCATGAAGCGCATCCTGAGTGTCAGTTTAGGCTCGTCGAAGCGCGACAAGAAGGTGAATGTCGAGATCCTTGGCGAGCAATTCGAAGTGCACCGGCGGGGGACGGACGGCGACCTGAGGGTCTTTGCCGACCTGATGGTTGAGGCCGATGGGGTGGTGGATGCCCTATGCGTTGGCGGAGCCAACCTGGCACTGTACTGGCGTGGGCGCCGTTACCCGTTGCGCTCTTTTGACCGCATCGGCCGCCGGGTGAAGAAGACCCCAGTGGTCGACGGTTCGCTCATCAAGAACAGTCTCGAACGCGAGGCCTTGCTGTGGGTGCAGGAGCGGGGAATAGCTAATCTAATGAGTGACAAGATTTTGGTGGTGTGCGGCGTCGACAGGTTCGGTATAGCCGAGGAACTGCGCCGCCTGGGATCCCCCAACGTTGTGTTCGGTGACCTTATGTTCGACATCGGTCTGCCAATCGCCCTCCGGTTTCAGACCATTGACATACTCGCGCCACTGTGCTTGCCTTTGGTGTGCTGCCTGCCCTTCTCTTGGCTCTACCCGACGGGGCACAACCAGGACGAAATCAAGCCGAAGTGGGAGAAGTGGTACCACTGGGCTGACCTTGTTGTCGGCGACTTTCTTATCATGCGCCGACACCTGCCGGACGAATTGCCTGACAAGGTTATCCTGACGAACACTATAACTGAACAGGACCTTGAGATCCTGCGGCAACGTGGCGTGAGGGCCGTGGTGACTACCTCCCTGCGCGTCAGCGGCCGTAGCTTTGGTACAAATGTGCTGGAGGGAATAGTCACGGTTCTGGCAGATCGCCCGCATGACGAGATCACGCCCCAGGACTGTCTCGAACTGGGGCGGCGCATGGGGTGGCAGCCGGAAGTCGTCGAACTGAACGTATGATTGAACACAGATTTGCCTTCATAATTCATGCTCTTGACGCCAAAGACGCAGCGCGGAAGTACCCCCTCGCCCGGTACCTGCCGGATAGATGGGTGGAGGGGCTTATGCGATTGGCCAAGCCTCAGGTGCTCAGCGAGATCACGGGTGTGACCTCTGCCACGGGCGCTCAGACGGAAGGATGGTTCGTCGGCCTGCCCCGGACTGCCCGCCAGCTCATGGACCACAACGGTGAGGGCGTGGAAGTAGTCATCCAGGCAGCGCGAGTGGCTGAGGAGCTAGGAGCAGAGATCGTCGGCCTGGGCGCCTATACCAGCATCATAGGTGACGGTGGCAAGCAGATTGCCGACGCTGTGGACATCGCCGTGACCACCGGCAACAGCTACACTGTTTACACAGCTGTCGAGGGTGCGCTGCGTGCTGCCGAGATGATGGGCACAGATCCCAGCCAGGCCGCTGTGACAGTGCTGGGGG
>JAKORR010000630.1 GCA_029777735.1 Armatimonadota bacterium
AGGACTTCCGCATCAACGACATGAGCCACCCGAACGACGGGAGCTATATCAACAAGGACGACCCCGGCGTGAAGGGCCAGTCCTTCAACGTCCGGTACAAGAACCTGACGCAAGTGTGCGTCATCAAGGCGTGAGAGAAAGTGGCGAACCGGGCACGCCCAGCCCGGTCTACCTTGCGAGTGAAGAACGAACCATAGGGAGAGATCAATGCACACCTGCTCGCACACCGACTGCAAATTGCCCGGCGTCATCAAGCTGGAAATCCTCCAGAAGCCCCTGTGGGAGAAGGACGAGGACCGCTTCAAGTGGTTCTGTGAGGCCCACGCCGAGCAGACGGAGGCCGGGCTGGACAAGGCCGAGGGCTACGCCAAGCGAGTCGAGATCATCCCGGCGGTCGGGATGGGTGCCACGGCGGGCTACGGCAGCGACAGCTACCCGTACACCGTCATCAAGATCAGCGCCAACGGCAAGACGCTGGTTGTGCAAGCCGACAACCACAAGCCCGCACCCGGTTTCGACTACTACAGCAACCAGGTGTACACCTACACGCCGAACCCGGAGGGCGAGACGAAGACGTTCACGCTCCGGGACAACGGGCGCTGGGTGCTGAAGGGCGAGAGCAAGAAGGGCGGGCTGAGGCTGGGGCTGGGCCACCGGCGCTACTACCAAGACCCGTCGTTCTAACCAGACGCTAAGACTTGGGGGTGGGTGGATAGTTTGCTAAAGCCCTGAGTACCAACAAAGGGCGAACCCCCGCTGCGACGACAGGCACGGGCCGACCAGGGGTAGGCCATCCGGCGAGCGAGTTGCCTACGCTCTCTCACCGGATGCCCTGGAAGGCCACGGCCACGGATTGACTGGCCCTGCAAACAGGGTAAGTGGGGCGGCAGGCAGGCCGTGCCCCGCCAGTCAGTCTTTTTTTGCGAGCAATAGTAGGGTACAAATGCCTGGGCTATATCATTAAGCCTTTGTACCCAAGGGGGCAGGAGGGAAGCGACATGGCGAAGAAGAAGACCACGGCACAAGTCATCAAGGAGACGGAACAGTACGTCGCCTTCCTGGAGAAGCGCCTGGCCTCCAAGAACTACAAGGCTGCGGTCAGCGCCGACGAGTTCAACAAGGAGAAGGAAAAGCTGTCCAAGGCGAAGACCCGCCTCAAGCTGTTGAAGCCGAAGAAATGACGAACCAGACCGTTCGCCCACGGTCTACCTTGCGGGAGGGACA
>JAKORR010000631.1 GCA_029777735.1 Armatimonadota bacterium
AGCGGCGCGGAGCCGTTGGCCAACCTGCTCTGCGCCCTGTTGGTCTGGCCACTGTTGCAGGCCAAGTCCATCCACTGCTTCTGTGCCCAGTTATGCCAGATTCTCCAAGGCAAGGTCAGTGTGCTTTACGACTTCCTGGGCCGGGAGGACATCAACTGGCGCGGCCTGCCGGGCCAACTCTACCGGTATCAGGGGCGGAACTACACGGCGCACCAGTTGTACGCGCGCGTGCGGCGACGGATGCGGCCAGGGAACCGCCGGGCGCGCTTCAAGACCGCCAGCCTGATTGTCAGCCTCAATCTGCAGACCGAGGCCCGCGGCCCGGCGTACTGGGTGAAAGTCCGGTTGGTCTTCAGCGCCCCGGTGCGGGCCGCCTCCGCCGACACGTGGGTAGTCTTTCTGTGCACGGACCCGCAACGGAGCGAGGCCAGCGTGCTGCAGGCCTACGCTCTGCGCTGGTCGATCGAAGTCTACTTCAAGGAAGTCAAACAGAACCTGGGCTTCTTGAAGGAACAGAGCGGGCGTTATCAGGTGGCCTACGCCTCGGTGCATCTGGCGGCCGTGCGCTATCTGCTGCTCTTTGAGGCGATGCTGCGCCAGGGCCGGCTCAGCTACGGCAAAATTCGGGACCGGGAAACCGGGCGGCTGCAAGCGCTCAGGTATGCGACGCTGCTCTGGCAACTGTTGCGTTCGCTCATTGAAGGCGCCCTCGATGGCCTCGTTCGCCAGTTGGGCCGCAGAGTCATCAACAAGGTCGGCTCCGGCAGTCGATCCCCGATCTCCCATCTCCGATCTCCCATCTCCGATCTCCCATCTCCGCGCTCTCTGTGCCTCTGTGGTTGATCACCCTCGCTGACTGTCACCGTGCGGAATGAACCACAGAGACGCCGAGGACACAGAGAAGGCCATGGCCGGGCAATCTGTGTTCCGCCCCGAATCTGTGAGGGACGGACTCCACACCGATTCAGGACGGAACACAGATTGATCCCGGAGAGTGACCGGCTGCGACCTCCGAAAACAGCCCTGTCTCGAAGGCCCGCAAGCTCCACTCGACTACGCGCTAAACCCTTTACCCAACAGACAT
>JAKORR010000632.1 GCA_029777735.1 Armatimonadota bacterium
ATCCAGGCTGTCGAAGATCTGACTGTCGGGCATGAACCGAATGCGAGTGCCCGTGTGCTTGGCTGCACCGATCTCCCTGACCGGCGCGTCGGGTTTGCCCCTCTGGTACCGCTGATACCATTTGGTGCCGTCGCGGCAGACCTCAGCCTCCAACCACTCCGAAAGGGCATTGGTGCAGGACACGCCGACGCCATGGAGGCCACCCGAGACCTTGTAGCTACCGCTCCCAAACTTACCCCCGGCGTGAAGCGTTGTCATGACGACCTCGAGGGCCGAACGCTTCTCCGTCGGATGGCGATCCACGGGAATACCGCGGCCGTTGTCGATGACCTCGGCACTACCGTCCGCGTGGATGATCACATCCACCTTGTCACAGGTGCCTGCGAAGACTTCGTCGATCGCGTTATCGATGACTTCGTAGAGGATGTGGTGCAACCCCCGCACACCCGTGGACCCAATGTACATCGCGGGCCGGTTGCGTACCGCCTCGAGGCCCTTCAAGACGCGTATGTCTCGTGCTGTGTAGTGCTTCTCCGTTGCTTCGGGCATTGCCGATCCCCTATATCCTTTGGTCAAACTCCACGCGTGACGAGGCACAGAAGACCTCGTCAACATGCAAATCCTTGCCCCGGATATTACGACACGACTTCGAGGTAAACGGTTCCCAGACCGCTACCAGCCCCTGGGAGAGAGATCCAGGTCGTGCACTCAAGGACGTGGTTCACTGCCCCACTTGACGGCTTAATTATAGCACCTAGGTTCTCCCGCCGTCAACGATGATACAGGGCTCCGACTTCCCGCCAGGAGTGGCTTGTGCTCCTCTGTCCTATGCTGTAGCCTGCTCAGAACAACGTTCGGAGAGGTCTTCTGCAAGGGGTGAAGATGATCTCTAAACTCTTCGGGAGGTATGTTTCTTGGCTCGTGTCCAGTGCCTGAATCGCGAGATCAACGCCCAAATGTGCCCTTGCACCGAGACAAGCTGCCAGAACTGGGCTATCTGCTGCCTCTGTGTGGCAAATCATCGTGGCAATGCGCTGTGGCCGCACACGGCCTGCCAAGGCGGGAAACAGCGCCCCCAAACCACGCTCGAACTCCCCGAACGCGTGCCCTGCCCCAATCTGGAGACCAACCTAGCTGACTGCCTATGCACCTCCGAGCCCTGCGTGCGCCGCGGGGTGTGCTGCGCCTGTATCGACAACCACTGGAGCGCCGACGGCAAGGGCCGTGTCGCCTGTTTCCGGATCTAGCCCTGCCTCCACCCCACGGCGGGCAATGACGATATACCCCAGGCGCGGGCGACTCGCTGACTCACTTAGCCACGTACCAAGTGTTCAGTCAGACACGCGATCAGACGCTTGGCTGCCAGGAGTAAGAGCCACAGCCAACAGCGTCCTCGTACTCCTTCATCTTCGTCCTGGCCTGGCGCCCCCCCACGTCTGTTGGTCTCGTGGTAAGATGCTGGGCCTTTCGCGCGAAGCCCACAAGGCGCAGGATAGCGGCCCGATGAAGCGAAGAGATATACCACATTCTTTCCTGATGTTGGTGACGCCTAATGTCAGACGTAGTCTTCATGGGCATCCTGGTCGCGGACGTGTGGGCCAAGCCGGTCAACGAGTGGCCGGAGCATGGCCGTCTCTCGCTGGTGGACGCCATTGGTCTGAGCATCGGCGGCTGCGCAGCCAACGCGGGGATTCACCTGGCCAAGCTCGGTGGCACGGTCACAGTAATGGGCAAGGTTGGGGAGGATGGCTTTGGTGACTTCATCATCAAGACCCTCGAGTCCTATGGGGTGGACGCACAGGTGGCACGGTCAGCCGAAGCCGGGACGTCAGCGACCATGGTCATGATCGACGATCACGGCGAGCGGAGTTTCATTCACTACATGGGAGCTAACACCAAACTGCGCCCTGAGGACCTAGATCTGGACGTCCTTCGCGCCTCGCGGGTGCTGTGCTTCGGCGGGGCGCTCGTGATGCACGGCTTCGACGGTGAACCTGCGGCGTCGGTCATGGCTGCCGCCAGACAGGCCGGTGTGACCACGGCCCTGGACACCGTATGGGACGCTACGGGACGGTGGATGGGAGTACTCGAACCGTGCCTGAGGCAGGCGGATATGTTCTTGCCAAGCCTACCCGAGGCCCAGCAGCTTACGGGCAAAACACAGCCACGCGAAGTGGCGGAGGCCTTGCTCGGCTATGGCGTGAAGATTGTTGTCCTGAAGATGGGCGAGCAGGGTTGCTACGTGCTCTCGCACAAGGGCGAGGAGTACTCGCTGCCCGTCTACCCGGTGGAAGTGGTGGATGGCACGGGTTCAGGCGATGCCTTCGTGGCCGGGTTCCTTCGGGGCTATCTTGAGGGTTGGCCGCTGGAGAAGTGCGCCAAGTTTGGCAACGCAGCCGGCGCCCTGTGCGTCACTGGAATTGGAGCCACTGCTGGCACCCGATCCTTCGACGACACGCTGATGTGGCTGCGCGAGCGAGAGCCGGGCTATTGGTGATGGGACATTTCACCTGGTTGCCGGTCCGGCAATGGCTGGCACAGGCGTAAGGAACTTAAGCTCCAGTCTGAATGGTCACCGATCCTGACTCGTCCTGGAGCCAGCCTGCGAGTTGACGCGATGGCGAGATCGAAAGTGCCAGGAGGCCGGCGCTCCCGGGAGGAAAAACCAGATGAGCCGTGACCTTGCACTACTCTACAAGCTTCAGGCCATCGATACAGGCATAGCGGAACGTAAGCGTGCTCTGGCGAAGCTCGACAACGGCGCTACGGCGCGTGCCGATCTGTCCGCCGCCGAAGCCGAGTTGGAAGAAGCTCGCAAGAAGCTCCAGCAGACGCGCACCACACTGCAAGACAAGGAGTTGCGCCTGGCCAGCACAGAGGAGCAACGCAAGCAGAAGCACGATCGCTGTTATGGCGGCACCGTCAGCGACCCCAAGGAGCTCCGAGCCCTGGAGATGAAGATCGAGGAACTGACTAGCCTCAAGGGCAAGCTCGAGGAAGAGCTTCTTCTCCTTATGGACCGAGCTGAGGAAGAAGAGCAGGCGGTCCAGAAGGCCGAGGACGTTGTGAGACGCCTACGTGCCCACGCGGAGGATGTCGAGGCCCATTTCAGTATGGAAACCAAGCGGCTGAAGCAAGAGATTGCGGACTTGGAAGAGCAGCGCAAAAACCTACTCCCGCAGATAAGCTCCGAAAGGCTGAAGATGTACGACACGCTCCGGGAGCGCCTTGGGGGCGTGGCGGTGGCTGCCGTGGTCGACTTCACCTGCACGGCTTGCCACACGGCCGTCCCGCGCGATCAGGCCGAGCGCATCCTCACGAGCACCACCCCCATACGCTGCGAGAACTGCAAGCGGATTCTGTGGATTCCCGGGGCCGATAGCGAAGACTGAGGACAGGCGCCTTGGAGGAACGACGTAACGCGGTCTCTTGCGAAAGCGAGCGGTCTGCGAGGGGCGTGTAGACGAATCTGTGGTGGGTGAAGATGGCGCCACGCGGCGTCAAGCTGTTGGTCGGCGTTGCAAAAAGCCGCGCAAGGCTGTATCCATTCATTAAGGGCCTATCGTAATTATTTTGGGCATCTCCTGGCCATGGTCTTCCTTTTTTAGCCTGGGGGATGTCGCTAGCAGCCTGCGGCGACAGAGGGCACGCACCATGCCGCCTAAGGCGCAGACCCTATCGGGGAGCGCTCAGTTCCCGCAGAATAGAGCTTGGTGAAAGAGCAGAGGTGCGAGTGGAGAGGAAGGCGAAGGCCTAAGCCTTTGTCAGGCGTTGGAAGGCCCCAAGCCCGTGGCACAGTCCGGTTCCTGATGCAATCTAGACCTAGCATTGACCTTTCCTAGTATTGGCCTTACATTTCTTCGCCGGAGGACACACCAGCAGTTCTAGAGGCGCCTGGGGAAGGTTCTTCGTGGCTGCTCGCGCCTTCAATCATGGCTTCTATACTTCAAATTCTTCTACCCCCCAACCTGTACCTCCTGGGCAAGGCCCTTTTGCTTGACATAAAATGCGCCAGCACTGGTTCATTCACAGGAGGCGGAGGCAATGCGTGGTGTTCTTGTTGCCGCTGGTGAGGGCAAGCGAATGCGCCCCATCACCTACTGGCGCCCCAAGCCGCTTGTGCCAATCGCCGGTCAGCCCCTGATCACCCACATAATTGAGGGCTTCGTGGAGGCTGGCGTGCGCGAGATTTGCGTCATAGTTGGGCACTTGCGCGAACGCATGACCGAAACCCTAGGCGACGGTAGCGCCTGGGGCGCGGAGATTAGCTATGTGACCCAGGACGAGCCCAAGGGCACGGGCCATGCTGTGCTGTTGGCCCGTGAGTTTCTAGGCGATGCCCCCTTCCTGCTCTCTTGGGGTGACATTCTAGTGCCGAAGGAGCACTACACGCGTGTGGTGGAGGCCTATAGCGATGCTGTGGATGGGGTGCTAAGCGTGAACCGTGTCGACGACCCTTGGGAGGGTGCGGCCGTCTATGTCAGCGAGAGCTTGGTGCTTCGCATCGAGGAAAAGCCGCCCAGAGGCGCGTCCACGACCAACTTCAATAATGCTGGCATTCTCATCCTTCCGCCTCGCGTCCTTGAACTGACTGAGAGGCTAAGGCCCTCGCCGCGCGGCGAGATTGAACTACCGCAGGCGATAGAGCAGTTCCTGGGCGAGAAGGGACGCCTGCGAGCCGTGGAGGTCAACGGCTACTGGTCTGACGTGGCGCGACCGCGCAACATCTTGGCCATGAACGCGGTGATCTTGCAACACAGGTATGCTGAGGGGCTGTCGGTAGATGAGACAGCACAGGTGGCGGAGGGAGTGACAATAGTGCCCCCCCTGCTCGTTGGGCCAGGGGTACGTGTTGACAGCGGTGCAGTGGTCGGCCCAAACGTGGCCCTACTGGCAAGGAGTCGTGTGGGTGCCAGGACGAGGCTCGAAGCGGTGATACTGGGCACAGGCGCGGCCGTAGGCGAAGAGTGTCGGCTCAGTCACTTGCTGGTGGAAGACGAAGGGAACTTACCGTCGGGGAGCGTGCTTCCGGCCCTCAGGGACGCGCCACTCGTGTTGCCACCGCCGAGGTGAGCTGCAAGAGAGGGGCCCAGCGGAAGGACGGCAGCTCAGCGGGACTGTCAGAGTATTACGGCCTTGGTGCAGCTTCGCTTGCTGCGTCAGCCTCCGGGACTCTCTCAGTTGGCTGTCGCAGAGCGCACTGGCAGCCTCGGCCCTTCCCCCACAGACACAGGCCAGAATAGCAAGGGCACCGAGAGTAATCCATAGTGCCAACATGGCCACTATCAGATAGACAAGCATTGCTAAGCCTTCCTATCTTTGTAATCGGCAGATGCCGCAGGAACTTGATGTCTTACAGAGAAAACGCTTTGGGTAGCTTGTGGTTCCACTGAATTGAAGGCCCTAGAGGCCCTTCTAGGACTTGCGAACGAACGAGAGATGCTACATGAGACGGCCGATATATGAAGAAATGGTATTAAATATTGACGGTGCGAGTTTTGGTAACCCGGGACCTGCGGGGGCTGGTATCGTGCTGACAGCAGGTAATGAAGTCATCCATCGAGCGTCGATACCCCTGGGCGAGACCACAAATAATGTTGCAGAGTACCGCGCGCTGATAGCAGGGCTGCACGAGGCCGCTGCACGGAAGGCCCGACGGGTCGTTGTGCGCTCCGACTCGGAGCTGCTGATCAGACAAATGCGCGGCGAGTACCAGGTCAAGGCCCCGCACTTGCGTCCTCTACACGAGTGGGGCAAGAAGATTGCCGATCGGTTTGAGGGCGTCACCTGGGAATATGTACCCCGGGAGGAGAATAGCGAGGCGGATCGTCTGGCGAAGGAAGGGGCTGAGAGCTCGCGTGGGCGGCTGCCCGAGGCTTAAAACTTAGCTTCCTGTCGTCGCATTTGGTACAGTCGCGCTCCGGGCTTGAAATATGCCGGTATCTGTTGCCTGCTCTCCCCGGACGTGATAACCTTTGTTGAGGCGGTGAGCTCAATTAGGGGAGGCGTTGCGCATGGCGTACGTTCCCTCGCTAAGACCCTTATCGACGGCAGAGGTCCTCGATACTGCTTTCTCCCTCTATCGGCACAACTTTGCTGGGCTGATATCCATCGCAGCCGTGGTCTACGTGCCGCTGGGGCTCGTTCAGGCAATTCTGGTCGGAGTCTTCTTCGGCACCATAATGGCCCCACAGGCGCCCTTTCCTCAGATGACTGGTTCTGACGCACTAGGTCTAGTGGGTGGTGGCCTCGTGCTTGGCGCCCTGTGGCTGGTGGGCTACTCATTGGTTTACGCGGCCCTCGCCGTCGCAATCAGCCGGCGATACCTTGGGAGCGATATCCAGATAGCCGACGCCTACAACCAAGTGTTCCAACACATCGGGCCGCTGGTCATCACGTGGATCATAGTGACCCTGGCGACTGTCGTGGGGACAATGCTATGCGTCATCCCCGGGATATACCTTGCCGTGTCGCTGGCCTTCGCCTGGCCGCTGGTGATCCTAGAGGGCCTGGCGCCACGTGCCGCAATCTCCCGCAGCCAGGAGCTTGTATCAGGCTACTGGTGGCGCGTGTTTAGTACGATGCTGCTCCTTGGCGTCATCGTCATGG
>JAKORR010000633.1 GCA_029777735.1 Armatimonadota bacterium
GAATCTTGGCCCACTTCCACGGCAAACCGGCCACCTGCACGGGCTCATTCCTGCGCGACAGCGACGGCTACCGGCCGCCCCGGCCATCTGGCCAAGTCTATCCTGCGGGAACTGTACATTCCCCCTATCAAAACTCTCTGAAGCCAGGCCTGGACGCTGTCGCGATAGCGCTCCCAGCCAGCGTAGACGCGTGAGAAAGGCTCCAGCAGGCATAGGCCCCGCCCTCTTCCGCCAGTTGCCTTCTCACGGGTGTCTGGAATTTCACTTCGTCCAAGTGCCGCCGATGTTCGTAAATGGCGACGGTCTCTTCGTAGGACTGCCCCTGTGCTCCGCTGGCCAGAAGGCTTTGGCGATACTGAAGACTCCCAGCAGCAAAGTTCGCGCCGTGTACGATTCTCTGTTCGCTGGTCTAGGGGCAGCAATGCACCGACGAAGGCCTCCAGTATATGACTTTTCGGACCAGTACAGGCCGCGCAGCAGCTGCTCGGAGGCGTGGCGGAAATTATGATCGGAATCTAAGCGCTGCTCCAGACCTGAAGTAGAGCAGTGCCCTACACCACGGTTCTGTATCCGGCGAAAATTCTTTAGGATATCGCGATATTGCTCAATATACCGTACATTATACGCATAGTTCTCATAGTAGTAACGACGGCCAAAGGGCAAAAACTGTCGGGCCTTCGCCAACTACAATCTCCCCCAGTCGCCACGCCCACCGCGTCCTTGGCTTCAGGTTGGGAGTGTGAGCTACCTCGCCAGGGGCGACGCTCGCGCATCCCCGGCCGATTCTCTGTCTCCCTTTAGTCCGCCATCAGTTCGTCGGCATGCTCAGCGACCTTGCGGATAGCCATCAGGTACTGATCCACCAGCGGACGGTAGTCCTCGACCATGGCTCCGAAGGCGCCCACAACCAGATCCACGTCGGCACGGTGTTCGGCCACTGGGCAGTCGCCCTTCTTGTACTCATACTTGCGGGCTGCGAAGGGACACTCCCAGGGGCAGCCTTTGCCGAAGAAGAACTTGTGTTCCTGATGACGCGGTCGCAGATAAATCGGTGTTCCCACGTACACCCAGGCGCCCAGACCCTCGGCCCCCAGGGCGGCAGTGAACTTCTCACGAGGCAGTCCGCCTAGCTCCTCGGGCACGTAGGTGGCGCAGTACATGTGGTAGACATGCTCGGCGCCCTCGCGCACCTGTACCGGCTTGACGCCGGGAATGTCGGCTAAGCCCTCCGAGAAGTGATCGGCATTCGCTCGCCGCCAGGCGTTCATTTCGTCCAGCCGCTTGAGTTGGTTGTCGCCCAGCACGCAGGCCAGGGGGTGCGGCCGGTAGGTATAGATCAGGCTATCCACGTACTTCTCATAGGGTGTGCCGGCCACCATCTTGCCGTGCCGCCCGGGATGTAAGCCGCATAGCGCGGCCTGCAGGTATAGGTCCTCGGTCTTCGTCACGAGGAAGCCGCCTTCGCCCGCGCTCATGTTCTTACCCGAACCCCAGCTATAGCAGCCGAAGTGCCCGAAGGTGCCCACGCGCTGACCGTCGATGGTTGCCCCGTTGGCCTGCGCGCAGTCCTCGATGACGTACAGGTTGTACTTCTCGGCGATCGCCATAATCGCCTTAATATCGGCGGGATTGCCGTAGATGTGCACCACCATGATGGCCCGAGTCTGATCAGTGATTTTGTCCTCGATTTTGCGCGGGTCCAGGTTGAGAGTGTCGGGGTCGATGTCCACATAGACCGGAATGGCGTTGGCCTCAAGGATGGCTCCGGCGGTCTGGCCCCAGGAGTAGGGCGAGCAGAGTATCTCTTCGCCTGGTCCGGCAGCGACCATACAGGCCACGTGAAGGGCGTGGCCACCCGCACCGAGCGCGAAGCCGTACTGCGCGCCTTGGTACGCTAGGAAATGCTGCTCGAAGACTTCCATGGGCCCGCCACCACCTGCGGCGCACAGGTACGACCCATCGGTCTTGGCGGCTTCCAGCGCCGCCTTGCCCACCTCCACATCCTCATCCGATAGACGAGGCCAGACAGGACCCGCCAGGTTAACTGTCTTCTCTCCGCCGTGGATGGCCAGTTTGGTCATTGTTGCATCACCCTTCGCCAATAACGATTACGGTGCGACGACCGTCTCGCTTCCTTCAGCGCGCCGCCCAGTCTCATCCGTCCACTGCCTCCGAGCCCCAGCCCCATCTTCCAGGCTGGGAGGTACTCTTCATACCTGCAGGACCACACCGGGAAACAGGGAAACCTTCACTATGCGACGCAGCGGTATGTTCTGCGCGGAGGCCCTTGCACCTGCCTGAGCCCCTGACTGTGTAAAAGCTGTCTTGTGAGGGTTCAGGCTGGGACAAGGCACTTCCACTGCCGTTTGTGCTGCTCTGACGCCAGGCGTTCTTGAGCCTAGACACCGCGGGCACGCCCGCTACCTGGGAGGCTTCTCAGATGGACCCGATTCGCTCAGCCTTGGTTGGCATCGCCGGAATGGGCGGAAGTCACAGGAGGATTCTGCACGAGTCCGACCTGTTCGAGCTCGTATGCGCTATGGATCGCTACTTGGACCGTCACGTCGAGGCGGTCAAGCAGACAAAGGAGTGGGGTGTGAGCCTGTACGATAACTATTGGGAAATGCTGGATGCCCATCCCGACCTCGAACTGGTGGTTATCGCAGCGCCGCACCAGTGGCACGCGCCCTACGCGATAGCTGCTCTGGAGCGTGGCCACCACGTGTTCGTCGAGAAGCCGGTGACGGTGACGGTGCAGGAGGCGATCGCGCTGCTCGAGGCACAGGAGAGCGCTGACCGCTTGGTGGGGGTGCACTTCCAGGCGACGTCCACGGGCGCGTCCCAGCAGCTTAAGCAGTTCATCGTGCAGGACGGTCTCGGCCCGCTGCGGGAGGTGGTAGCTGTGCTGAAGTGGCATCGCGCGGACGACTACTACACGCGCAACGAGTGGGCCGGTCGGCGGTACGTCGAGCACATGCCGGTCTGGGACGGCGTGCTGATGAACCAGGCTATC
>JAKORR010000634.1 GCA_029777735.1 Armatimonadota bacterium
AGGCGGCTCGGCGTCGGGCCTTCGGTATCCGTGCCTACGTCGGCTCTAACGGTGGCGGTAAGTCCCTGGCTGCCGTGCACGACGCCCTGGTCTCGATGGACAACGGTCGCTACGTCCTGTCCAACGTCCGGCTCTGGGACCCCGAACGAAACGCACCCCATCGCCTGTGGGTGCCCCTTACCTCGTTCCAGCAACTCATCGAGGCCCGTAACTGTGATGTGCTGCTCGATGAGGTAACCGGGGTGGCGTCGTCGCGTGAGAGTTCCTCCCTTCCTCCGCAGGTCGCTAACCTCCTTGTGCAACTACGACGTCGCGATATCACCCTGTCCTGGACTACCCCGTCATGGGCCAGGGCGGACAAAATCATCCGGGAAGTCACCCAACTCGTCACCGTCTGCCGGGGCTTCTCGAGAGAACGTGTCCAGGACGGCAGCCGCGAGTGGGCACAAGCGCGCCTGTTCCGCTGGCAGTCCTTCGACGCATCCTCTTTCGATGAATGGTCCTCGGCGCTGGGCGACACGACCCGCAAACGGCACGCCGATAAAGTCACTCAACAATGGTTCTGGCGTCCAGGCTCACGCGCCGAAATGGGCTACCGAACCTATGAAGAGGTCGCGGCCCTGGGCCACTCGTTGTCGGTGGGTGGGACCTGTTTAACGTGCGGCGGTCGTCGTCAGGTGCCCCGCTGCTCCTGTTCGGATCAGAACGCACGGCCCCCGGCGCGGCGTGCCGGGGCCGTCGTTCCTCTCAAACGTGGAACGGTACACATATGAGTCGCCAGACGGTGAAAGGACAAACCCGTGCCACGGTGCTTGGGAATACCACGAATAACCTTTCCGCTGGGCACCGTAGTAAGGGTGAACGCGTCAAGGCGCGTCGCTGTTTGTCTCACTGCTCTACCCTTAAGCGTGTGAGGCAATGCGGGCATGTTGCGGTGGGCAACATGGTTTCTGTGCGGGTTGGTCCTGATGGGGCCGATTACGGGCGGCTCATGACCTGCGGCAGTGTCTGGGCCTGTCCGGTGTGTAGTGCTCGGATTCTTTACGAACGTACTCAAGATGTGGCCGCTGCTGTGGAGGCCTGGCAGGCTCGGGGCGGCACGGTGGCTATGGCCACACTCACTCTGTCCCACAAGCGCAAGGATCGCCTTAAGGACGTGTGGGCGCTGGTGGCTAAGGCCTGGTCGCGGCTGACCTCTGGCAGGCCGTGGGGGCGCATTAAGGACCG
>JAKORR010000635.1 GCA_029777735.1 Armatimonadota bacterium
CTTTGGCCGCTTGTACTCGCGAGCACGGATAGCAGGCAGACGCAGAAGGCCCACTGGCTTGTCACCTGACCGGAACTCATCGGCTACGAGACATCCTACGGCGCGTTTAGCACCGCGAAGGCCCGCAGCTTCCAGAGCAGATCAACCGAGTCCTGCAGAAGCGTCGCCAGGTCGGCTTCGGCCTTCCAGTCTCCGCTATCGGCCTGCGCGCCCAAGGCCGCCGCGCGTGCCAAGAGGTCGTCCACCTTGGGGCGCAGCGGAGCCGCGTCTTCCGCAGCCTGGGTAAGCAGTTCACCCACATCGGCCTTTAGGCGATCGAGCTGCAGCAGGCGTACCGGCTCAGGCCGGAAGTCCGTCTCGACAAGCTGTCGCAGATCCTCTGCGCCGTGCGTCTTCATGTACTCCTCGGCTTGGGCGTTGGTTAGCCCAGCGAAGTCATAGAAAGCCAGCCGCGCCGCCCCTGCCTCGGGCTTAAGCGCGATCTGAGTGATAACCGCATAGTCGCCGATGATTACCTTGCCGCTTTGGACGGCATCAGGCACCACCAATGCGGCGCACGGGCCCTCTCCCTCGCCCTTCGCCTTGTCGAAGATCGCGTCGTAGAAAAGCAGCCACGTGTCTTCGGATGGGACCAGTTCCAGGGTTTCGGGTTCGCCTTTGTCAATGCGTGGCGTCTTGCAGTGCCGCTCGCCCTGACGCCCGCGAGCTGCTGTGAAGAAGCTGGGATAGCAGCGCAGGTGCACGGCGATGCTGTTCACCGTCGCGGGCGGTCGGGGTTTCCAGGTGAGATACGCAAGCACATGGTTAGCACCGGGCAGTAGCAGCAGCCGCAGACCCACATCGGCGTCGGGGTGCGCCCAGATGGCTTGCAACCCGCCCCTGGCCCCGCTCTCGATCACGCGCATGTCTGTCTGCCGATACTTGATCGCATCCGTGCCGTTGACAAAGACCTGCAGAAAGCCACCCCAGTACCAATTCGCGGGCATCGGGTCAGGCATGCCGAAGTTGCCCTCCGACGACGGCCGTAAGTCCCCGTGGGAGGGGTCCACGCAGCCCGAGTAGCGGAAGGTGTAGCGCGCTGCGCCCGAGTCCAGAGTAATCAGGTGCGTCTCGGCCTTATGGCCGGGAGTGCACTCGAAGGTGACGGGGGCTATCTGCGAGCCGTGGTCATATACGCTCACGCTACCCGCGCTCTCCTGTGCCCTGGCGGCGCAAGCCATTGCTAGCACCAGCACTAGGGCAGCGCAGAGCCTTTGCTTCGTCTGCGGCCGGCCTGCGAATCGTACCACGGCGTCAAGCTTCGACGAGCATGGTCGCCTCCTTGCCGAATCTTCACGCCTCATCTTCCTTCCTCCAAGTCCCAGGCTGCCTCCTCAGCGCACCGTCCAGGTGGCCTCGTCCCACACGCCGCTGAA
Source organism: Armatimonadota bacterium (assembly GCA_029777735.1). Taxonomy (GTDB): domain Bacteria; phylum Armatimonadota; class Zipacnadia; order Zipacnadales; family FEN-943; genus JAKORR01. Next base: position 1,416 of record JAKORR010000635.1, read on the forward strand.
TAGTTCCGTGGCCTTCACGCGCCACTCGCCCGGCAGGTCATTGTACGCTACCGGGAACTTTACTTCCCCGACGCCCCGCCTGAGCAGGACGACCTTCTGTCCCCAGAAGGGCTGCTGGCCCTGAGGATCGATGACCTGGACCCAGACGGCGTGGACCGCCTCGGAATCGCGAGGCACCCGCAGGCGGATCGATGCCGTGAGTGTGTCGCCGGGCCTAGGGCTGCGCGACGACAGGCCCACTGCCAACTCTCTAACCTCGTAGGGAAGTGCCATGTAGAAGTTGGCCCGGCCCCAGCGCAGCTTGGTGTCGATGCGCGCGACGCGTCCCAGGTATTTGTGCGCCCGCAGGTCGTACACATGTCTGGGAGAACCCAGGTCCACGCGTACTGGCACCGGTGGCCCGGCGACGTCGCCCGACTTAGGGGCGAACCAAGCACACTGCATCTGGCGCCACAGCCCAATCACCAGGGCGTCCCCGTTCTGCCATACACGGGTCTCCGTCATGGGCAGGGGCCCGCCGCCGGGAGCTTGACTCGCGATGAGGGCCCTCGCGCCCGCGGCCTCGTACAGGTCTCGCAGCAGTTGGCGCGCAGCGGGCGCCTGGGGATCATCAAAGGCGGGTACCAAAAGCTGGAAGTTCAGCAGCACTGCCCGCCCAGTGCCCACCGTGTTCACCAGCAGGACCGGCGTTTCGCCTGCTTGTGCCAGTGCTTGGGCTGCCCCAACCTTGACCTGCTTATC
>JAKORR010000636.1 GCA_029777735.1 Armatimonadota bacterium
CAACCTTAGGAGGAAACCACTGCCTGAACTCTAACATCTATTGACAGCAGCCCTTGTCTTCCTCCTTTGAGCATCGCGACGAGGCTCTCCTCTTCAGTCCAGCTTCCACGGCTCGCGCTTGCGGAAGGGGCTATTGAAGCGGTTGCCCACGCGCCCAGTCTGCTCTAGGTGGATGAAGCAGGCGCGGATACAGCCACGGGCCCCTTCAATCGCACCTGGCAGGTGGAACATGCTCGCCGAGGCCTTGTTGTACGGCAGTTCGCTCGCACCGTAGTACCGCTCGAAGAAGACCTGCATGTCCTGATCTGGAGGCGTGAAGGGCGAGTAGTGAGGATTGGCGCCCGTGTACCCACTGGAGCATTTAATTTCGTCCAACTTCGCCCACTCGAACTCGCGTCCCCCAATAGTGACCTTGACGGTCTCGGTGTCACTGAGGGCGCCGACCGTGCAGTCACGCACACAAAGCTTGCAGCGATCGCAGATTTGGCCCTCAAAGATCGGATCGGGTTCGAGCGGTGCGTCCGTGAGGACAAAGGCCAATCTCTGCCGCGGCCCGAATTGTGGGCTAAGGAAGATCTTGCTATAGCCGATCTCACCCATGCCACAGGCCACCGCAGCAAGGCGAAAATGCAACATCACATCTGGCGCCGGGCGGTCCGGCGCCACAGCACGACTTATGCCCTCGCGCGGCGCACCGTTGCTGATGTCGAAAGGCGTCAGGAATACCATGTTCTGGATCGGTACAGCTTCGTGTCCCTCGTCTTCGAGGGCGCTGCACAGGGCGCGAAGGGTGATCGGAGCGTCACGGTAGTTAATGCCCGCGTAGCCCATAGAGGGGTAAGCGCCAAAGTATGTGCCCTCTTCGATGCCACGGAAGCAGCCTCGATGAATGCGGAAGCCCAAGCCTATGAGAGCCTTGGCCTCAGGGAAAATGTAGCGCGGGTCCATGCCGGGCGGCGCTCCCTCGAAACGGTCCAGAGAGCCGATACCCACCAGGTCGGCGCCATGGGCCTTGGCGAACTCCTTGACCTGCTGTGAGGTAACCATAAGAGACCTCCTTCGAGTCGGTCCACAAACGCTACCAAGGTAGTCTGGCGGATATACTATACCGCCCAGGCATCACCGCACAACTCTTACCCGCGGGCAGCATACCCATCCGCCAAGTGGTACACGTTGCGCCGGCTACGCATGGAGATAGTGATAAGTCTCACACCTATAAGCTCGTGGAGGAGCGGCGGATAGCTTCCTCGAACGCCTTATGGTACTTCAGGGTTCTCCGAGGCCTTACCTATGTCTAAGTGTGTGTGAGAATTCCTCTTCCTGTTAATGCGTACCACGCGCCAGGCGTTTCGGAAGTCCAATTGTGCTAAAGATTGCTAATGACACGCAAATATTGCTGAATCTGCTTGATGGATACCCTTCAGCCGGGATTCGCCTAAAACTGCCAGCGCTCTTCCTCCCGAGCAGCTCCCGGCGGTCTTTACACGCTCTGAGAGAGGAGATTCTCTAACCCTCAATCCGGCATTACTCTGACTCGCCGACGAGGCTCTCGGCCCACGGACTCCGACCGCAGCTCGTGCTGTGCGATAAGCTCGTGCTGAAGTCGTCGCACGTAGGCGTTCTGAGGCGTCAGTTCCACGGGTTGCCCATGCCGCAGTACCTCTTCGACGGCCTGCTGTGCTTCTTGAACTGCAAACCGTTCCTTCGCAGAGCCGTCTCCGCCGAAGAACTCGCGAAGTACTTCATAGACGTGGCCGTAACTGTTACCGCGTACGGTCAGCACTCGTGTGCTCGATCCTCGGCTTCGGTACGCGCCTTGCCTGTGGCTGGTGGCGGCCAAGATGATATCCGCGTGGCGGGGATCATCTACCGTGAGGGCTGGGGCCCGCAGCTCGCGCAGTGCACGGTCCACCTTGCGCTGTGGGATTCCGTCTACAAAGAGCCGCAGAGCGTCGTCGGCCTCGGGGCGGTAGCACTCGCCGACGTTTTCCTCCTCGAACTCCTCAGTGCGCGAAGACCAGGACGATCCCACCAACTCCACCTGTCGTTGACTCCGCCTTACGCGGCCATCGGCGTCGCTCTCCCGCACCTCTGCACTCACCGATCGGCCCAGCAAGAGCTCGTCGACCGTGCGGGCCACGTCGTGATGTATGACGAGACAGTCGATCTCCTCAATCTCGACTACAGTGTCGAAGGTAGGAGCGGCCTTGCGTTCCAGGACCGTCTTTTGTGTGCCGCGCTTGCGGGCCTCTTCATCTGACAGCGTGACGGCTTGGATCCCACCGATCAGGTCCGCCAGCGTGGGATTCGACATCAGGTTCTCTAACGTCGTACCGTGGGCTGTGGCGATGAGCTGTACGCCACGTTCGGCTATGGTACGGGCCGCAAAGGCGTCGCGTTCGTTGGAGATCTCGTCGATGATGATGACCTCTGGCATGTGGTTCTCCACTGCCTCGATCATCACGTCGCACTGCTGACGGTCCTGAGGGACCTGCATGCGTCTGGCACGGCCTATAGCCGGGTGTGGGATGTCGCCGTCGCCAGCTATCTCGTTGTTAGTGTCCACAACCACCGCGCGCTTGTTTAGCTCGTCGGCCAGCACGCGCGCGGCCTCGCGCAGCTTAGTCGTCTTGCCCACGCCCGGCCGGCCCAACAGGAGGATACTCCGCCCGGTGTCGATGATGTCGCGGATGATATCGATGGTACCATAGACGGCTCGCCCAACGCGGCACGTGAGCCCCACGATTTCGCCAAGACGGTTGCGGATACAGGAGATTCGATGCAGGGTACGTTCGATTCCGGCTCGATTGTCACGATCAAACAAGCCCACACGTTCTGTCACGTAGGTCAGGTCGACGCTTGTCGCCTCGCCGTCGATAAACTCAAAGGCCTCGGGGAAACGAGCCTCGATGGGCCGCCCTAGGTCCAATACCACCTCTAGCAGATCGTCCAATCTGGGATGCTGCCGGAGGACTTCACGGACTCGCGGGGGTAGCACATCGAGGAACTCCTCGATGTTGTCGGTTACCATTTGCTCAGGTGTCATTCTTCTTCGCGCTACTCCCGACACTGACTTCAAACCATGGCGGTATGCTACAAACTGCTACCTTCCCCGTGTCGGACATCAAAGTAGTGGGGCGGTAGTGGTGTTTATTATACCCAAGCAAAGCGCCGCTATCCAGTGTCTTTTCGACGCCTCAGGGCCATCTCACCCGCTGGCATCCACCTTAGGCGGTGCAGTGTACTCCGGCCGCCTAATCATCGTCGCCCGTAGCTTGGCAGCCCGTAGGGGTTGGGATCGCTTGGCGTGCGCATAGAGCAAAGCCACTATGATCATAAAGGCCACTACGGTGATGATGATTGCAGCCGGTAGGGCAGCCCACCAGGGCCATCCCACGCTCTCTAGGCCCATCCCCGCAGCTGTGCCCACCACCAAGGACACCACTACGCGCGTCCGACTGCGCGCGAGCAGAGCGGACAACATTCTCGACAGCATACAAGTTATATAGCATAATTCCCTGACGTTTGCCAGGTGATTGCCCTATGCGAACCGCTTACCTAGACCTGCCTTGTGGACTCAGCGGCGACATGCTCCTAGCTGCGATTCTTGACGCTGGTGTGGAGCCTGAGGACCTACGCGCTACCCTGGCCGGGCTGGCGCCTGGCGAGTGGGAGCTACATGCCGAACGCGTCGTGAAGAACGGCGTTACAGCGTGCTGCGTCAGAGTCACGCCGTCCGAAGCCCGTGCTGGGGATGTTGGGGCGCCCTCTGTCGGGCACAAGGGCGAAGACGCCTCTGACCATCCTCACTATCACGGGCACGACGAAGACCCTTCCCACTCCCACGACCATCATCACGGAGACCATGCCGGTCACCCTCCCCATCACGCGCTCGAGGCTGAGCACCAGCGTGAGGAGGCCCACCATCATTTCGACCATGGCCGCAGTTACCCCGACCTCCGCCGTTGCCTGGAGGAGGCGGGCTTGGGCGACCGGGTAAGGACCTCGTCCCTAGCCATGTTGGCTGCATTGGCACAGGCCGAGGCGAAGGTCCATGGCGTTCCCGTTGAGGACGTTCACTTCCACGAGGTCGGCGGCTTGGACACTGTGGTGGACCTGGCCGGCGCCGTCGCGGGGCTGGAACTACTGGGCGTGGAACGGGTCGTGGCGACGGCCATCCCCTGGTCCCATGGCTACGTAGACACGTCTCACGGGCGCCTGCCGGTGCCTGCACCGGCGACCGCGGTGCTATTGCTGGGCCTCCCCGTCCGCGGCGTTGACATCGAGGGCGAAACGGTCACACCGACGGGCGCGGTCCTCGCGCGGCACTTGGTCGGGGCCTGGGGACCCATGCCTTCGATCACTATCGAGGCGTTGGGCGTCGGGGCAGGCACGGCCGATTTCTCGCCGGTGCCCAACATCGTGCGGCTTTTCGTTGGCAGGGAGACGGGGCACGAGACACGTGAGACCGTGATGATTGCCGACAGCGTGGCCTTGGTGGCCGCCAACATCGACGACATGGAGCCGGAACTCTTCGAGCCAGCGATGGAGGCGGCCTTTGACGCCGGTGCCGTCGACGTTTGGCTTGTGCCCATCTACATGAAGCATAACCGCCCCGCCGTGCAGTTCAACGCCCTTGCGGCAGTGGCTGACGTACGGCCTGTGGCGGAGGCAATTCTCCACAACACTAGCACCCTTGGGGTCCGCGTTACCACGGCCGAGCGCCGGTGCCTGCCACGCGAGAAGGTCCACGTGGACACGCCCTTCGGACAGATCAGTGTGAAGGTGGCGCGTCTGGGCAGCGACGTGGTCTCGGCCCAACCCGAATATCGCGAGTGCGCCGAGGCCGCCGCGTCGCGGGGCGCCACCGTGCGCGAGGTTTACGCCGCCGCTCAGGCTGCGGCCTATGTCTTGTTCCGCGCGCGGCCGGTGGCCGAGACCTAAGGGCCGCAGGGCCCCTCGACGCTACAGAGCCACCCGCTTGCTCTCGGCGTAGAGAGTCTCGGTCACCATACGAGAAGGGAGGATCAACGTCAATGAGCGACTGGCTCGACTTCGACATCAGCAAGTACGAGGCGCGCATCGAGCAGAGCCGCAGGCGCCTGCAAGCCGCTCACGAGTTCAGGGAAGGAGATACAGTAGCCTGCCTCGCCTCCACGGCCGGCAGTTACTGGTCGTGGCTTTTCGGCGTGGACATCAGGGACTATTACACCGACATCGATACGCAGATTGAGATTCAAATGCGGGGTCTCAAGTGGCGCTATGAGAACCTTCCCGACGACTTCACCGGTACTGGGATCAGCTACGACCCAGGGCCCATTGGGGAAGCCGTGGTCTTTGACTGCGACCTGCAGTACCCTCAGGGCACGTCTCCCTTTATCCTGCGCGTCATCCACGACGGTGCCGATGTCGAGAAGCTACAGGTCAAGGACCCGCGCGACAATCCTCGGGTCCAAGAGCAACTAGCTCGCGGCAGGCGCTTCAAGGAGCGCGCCGAGGAATTGGGCGTGAAGGTGCCCGTGGGCACTGGAAGCATCGGCATCCACCCACCACTTTCCTGTGCCTGCGCCCTGGCCGACGCCGACTGGGTCTATCTTACCATGCTCGCCGAGCCGGAAGTGATGCTCAAACTGTTCGACAAGTGCTACCGGGCCTTCTGTCTGTGCCAGGAGTACATGTACGAGCTTCACGGTGGCAAGCCAGGCACGCTTGGCCTGGCCGACGACAACTCCGCCTTCGTCTCCGACCCTCTCTACCGACAGATGGTGTTGCCCTACAACCTTGGGCTATACGAGACCTACGGACAGCAGCGCCGCTATCTGCACGCCGATGGTCCCAACGAGCACCACTACCGTACCTATGCTGAGATAATTCGTCTGAACCACATGGACATAGGCGGTTGGAGCAAACTGCGTCCCGCTGTCGAGATTCTCAAACCCGCTGGCTGTATCGTTCACGGAGGCCTGAACAACCGCGACCTTTACTCGGGCTGGACGGAACCTCTGCGGCAAAAGATCCGCCAGACCATCCGCATCGCTGCCCCAGGCGGCGGCTTCGAGCTGGCCATCGGTGGTGAAACGTACGCGCACACTGCCCCGGACGTGCTCTGCAAGACCTTCGCCTATGCGCACGAAGTCGGGCGCTTCCCACTCGACATATCCGAAGAGCCGCTGCCCGGCGAAGACGACGGCCGTCCTGTCTGGGAGGCCGTGACGCTCTAGGAATCCCCGGGACCTCGCCTGTGAGCCAACCCCCAGGCGCCGGGGTCTGGCCCCATTGGATTGCCAGCCCATGAACCGAAGAACGTTCGCCAAACTGGCCCTCGCTGCGAGCATTGGCGTGTCGGGGTGGGCAGTGTGGGAGATGCGCTCGGAGCGACGCCGCCTGAGGCTCGAAGCCTATTCTCTGCCCGTGCGCGGGCTCCCTCCGGCCCTCGAAGGCCTACGCATCGCTGTAATGTCGGATCTCCACGCTGGCGACTTCACACCGTGGTCACTCATCCATAGGGCCGTCTCCCTGGCTGTGGAAGCTTCGCCGGATATTGTCTTCCTGCTTGGCGACTATACGAGCATGTCCGCCGACAGCCTGGAGGAACCACTGGCGACCGCCCTGAGACCGTTGAGGGCCCGCTACGGAGTATGGGCCGTGCTGGGCAACCACGAGTATGTGCGCCAACGGCACGACCCAGTGGCGAGAGCGCTCCGGTCGGCCGGCGTCCACTTGCTGGAAAACCAGGCACAACAGGTTGACGTCAGGGATGAGAAGATCTGGATCTGCGGCGTGCGTGACCCATATCTCAACAAGGATGACCTGGCCAAGACGCTCGCGGCGGTCCCTCGGGGGGCCTTTAAGCTGCTCTTGGCTCACTCGCCCGACATCATCTACCGGGCGGCCCGCGCCGGGGTCAACGCCGTCTTCGCCGGGCATACCCACGGCGGCCAAGTGCGGCTGCCGCTTCTTGGACCACTGGCTATCCCCGGCAAGTACGGGAGACGCTTTGCGCAGGGCGTCTTTGAGGTAGATGGGACAGCGCTCTTCGTAACGCGCGGCATAGGCACCACACCACCCCTGGTGAGGTTGGGGTGCCCGCCGGAGGTTGCGCTGGTGACGCTCGAAGCTGGAGCTGTCGTTCCTTCAGCCGCGGCGGACCCCGATTCGGCAGGTACGCTGTAGTCTTAGTCCGATGCTTCCGCCAGGAACTGGTGTATCCCCGCCGCAATCCCCAGAGCTGAGCGCTCCACGAACTCTGGCTTGGCCATGTACTTCGCCTCGGTGGGGTTGGACATGTAGGCACACTCTACCAGAGCCCGCGGGCAGTCGGTCCCTCGCAGTACGTGGAAGGGGCGCCACGCTACAAAGCGGTTGTTAGTCTTGAGCGCGGCAGCGAGGCCCTGGCCCAGACGCTTGGCCAGCAATTGGCTAAAGGGCGTCCAGTAATAAGCCTCCACTCCACCCACGCTTGACGTCGGCTTCCCTCCAGTGTGGTTGTTATGGATGCTCACGAACAGGTCGGCCTGGCTCCTAACCCCTACGAGGAGGCGGGCTTCTAACTCCTGCGCCAGAGAGCAGCCAGGCGGTCCCACCTGGCTATCCCTGTAGCGGGTTAGAACGACGCTGGCGCCGCTAGCGACCAGCAGCTCCTCCGCACGTTTCGCGATGGCCAGATTCACTGTCTTCTCTCGCAATCCATTCGGGGCGGAAGCGCCGTTGTCCTTGCCACCGTGCCCGGGGTCTAGGCACAGCGTCTTGCCCTTCAGCGCAGGTCCGGAGTAGCCGCGGCGCACCTCAACCACGAAGGTGTTGTTCCGGCGGTAGGCTCTGTAGCCCACAATCGCGGCCGTATTCAGGTCTACCTTTACCCGTACCCACTCACTGGCCTCCTGCCACGGGTGAATGAGCTTGAGCAGGGAGTCGTCGGGGAACTGCCTCACCCAGTAGGGCGCCAGCACGCAGCCGAACAAGTCAATAGTCAGTGCTGGAGGGTTGACCTGCGGCACGATGCGATACGGCACAGGACGGTTGATCTCGAAGGCTATTTCACTGCCCGCCGCACAGACGCGCGAAGTTATCGACCCCACCGTTGCGGTAGAGGGCTTCGTCGGGCCGGTGGGCTTGACTGTGGCTTCGTAGACCCACGCGTCCACCGCGGGACAGAGCTGGATGTGGTACCACTGGCCCTGTTTGCCCACGGCCCACAGCGGGATTCCTGCCGGGAGGACACACAACCGGTCGTGGTTCTCGCTCGGCCCGGTGCGCAGGCGAGTGTCGCTCTCGGTGGTGACGAGGGCTTGAGCTTGGACAACGCCTGTCGTAAGTGATAGCGCGATGATTGCTGCGAGCATACCTACCCATCCTTTCTCAGGGAACGCACAATCGTCACGGTGGATAGCTTACGGCAAAGGAAAGGAGGAAGGCAAAGGGCAGGGGTCCTGCCAACCATGGGACTATCCCAGTCTACCTACTCACCGCACAGACTGCCAATGACGCCATATCGGTCTTACTACCCCTACGGCGGGCACAATCCACACCTTGGCTGGCTCAGCAAGCCTATTTACGCCTCAAGCCATTCGCTTTGCCCAAGGAAATCCACCCTTAGGCACACCTACACTTGGGGCATCCACCAACCCCGGCCCTTCTTAATGCCCTCACGCTGGCTACCGGCACTATCGCAGGTCGTTGATGCGGCCGTCTTCCATTACGACGCCCCAAAGCTCATACCGGCCGGCGTAACGAGTGCCCTGGATGATATACGCGTTCTTAGCTGCGCCGCCGAGGTCGACGTACTGGTAGGAATCCTTAACTGCCTTCACGAATTTCGCATGCCCATCGCAGAAGGCGGCGTTGAACCCCTCGTTGTGAATACCCACGACAGGAGAGTTGAACAGGTTAGGCGACAGCTCAATCTCACCATCGCCCATGATAAAGGTCTCTGCAGGGAAGGGCAACTCAGCCTGGTTGACTACCGCGTGGTTGGCGCTCGTCAGCACATTGTTCGGGCCGTCTTCGAAGATGGCGTAGTTGCCGTTATAGCCAACCGCGGTGATGCCCCCTGCCAGCGGGATCGGCATCAGCGCCTGAAGCTCGGTCATCCTGACGCGGTCCTTCTCGGACGGGCACTGGAGCATTTGAGCGTTCTTCATGTAGGGCATCAGAGCATGATAGAAAGTGACCACGATCGTGCCCTGGGTGTATAGATTCATCGGGTAGCATTCGTCGGCGTCCGAGCAATACATGTCGGCCGCAAGGGCGGCCTGTTTCATGTTACTCATACAGGACGCGGAGCGTGCCTTCTCGCGAGCTCGAGCAAAGACAGGAAACAGGATGGCCGCCAGGATCGCGATGATCGCGATCACCACCAGCAACTCGATCAGCGTGAAACCCTTCTGGCGCATTTGTCTCTCCTCCTTCCATACTGTTGTATCAAGCCAACCGACCACCGACACGTTACTCGGTTGCATCGGTGTCGGCCCACATCCCAAACCAAGTATGGCCACGCATCACCATGATCTCCTAATCATCCCCAGCGCCTTCGCTCCCCAGCGATTCCCTATTTGGAGACTCTCGTCGTCGCACCGAGAGCCCTCACAGTCGCCAGGTCCTCGGTTACCGTGGGCTCCGCCCGCGGAGTATTCTCACTGGCGGCTCGCGGAGAAGACAGAAGACTTCTGATGCCAAGGATCACAAGGTTTCATACACCGTCTCACGTTCGAGCCCAGACTTCGCGCGCATCAAATTTAGCCCAGGTCGCTTCTGCAGCGCCGATCAAGCCTAAGGACGGATACATGTCGTTGTTGGCCCGGTCAGGGGCTGCGTGTAGGACCTCCTCACGTTCGGAGACACGAGAAAGCATTACGACTGTTGAGGCTACAGGCGTGGACTGAGTAAAGCTGGCGCACAGAAAGGAGCGAGATGGGGACGGTTGGGATAGCACGTACCTCGGGGGAAATCGAGGAGGCCGAAACGCAAATCGCTCGGCGCGAATAGTACGCCTTGGACGCGCACAAGGCCTTCGACCAGGCCTTCGGGATACTTGACCGCGCTCTGTTGGCTTGCTCATTTAGAGCCCTCAGGAGTCGGGCACTACAAGCCTATTGCCGCCTACCGCCCACTCTGCTCCTACCGACAATCTGACGCGGTTCGCCACTATTCCTTGCCTACACTGCTTGCATGTCGTCTCCCTGAAGTGCTCAGGAGTGCATGGATGCAGTATAACCGCAGATTTAGAATACAACGTCGCTCCTCATCTGTCAAGGCCGAAGTCCTGTACAGCAAGGCTGACACGCCTTTCGGGCGGGGACGCCTCCTAGCCTCCTCCGAGGGTTCTGGAGGCGCTGAACCTCGCAGCGTGCGACAGCCTTCCGACGGCGCTCGTCTTCCTCAGCGGAGAGAGGGGAGAGGAATAGCCTGCGCTATTTGCGCCCAGCCTGCTGCAACTCACGCAAAGGGCGGTAACTGATGAGCTTGATGCCCAGGTCCTCGATGAGCTGGAGCGTAGTGGGTGCGACCAGCCAGTCATGGTCGGCTTGCCGCCGAGCGTGGCTGCCGGCGATAGCTTGCAGTTCGGGACCGTCCAGGGCCACGTGTAGGTATAGCTCCGTCACCGTGCCGGGCTTGAGGGTGCGCAGGATGGCTTCGTAGTAGCCTGGCACCTCCGCCGGG
>JAKORR010000637.1 GCA_029777735.1 Armatimonadota bacterium
CGATGCTCGTAGATGGCGAGATCTCAGCTGGCGCTTGGCTGGCTGGCCTGCTGCGGACGGTCTCGCTAGCGGCCCGCTCGGCCTTCACCCTGCTGAAAGACCCGGCATTCGGGCCCAATACGCCGTCCTGCTGAGGCAGGGCAGCATGCCGCGCCACAATTGTGCTGTGCCCGACGAACTGCATGCGCGCTTCCAGACGGACATGAAGCGTTCGGTCGACCTCATGGCCAGGGAACTCAACTACCAGCCGGTCGTCTTCATACGAATGTTGAGCGACCATGGGGCAGTTGGTGCCGCGAAACGGCTCCTTGGTCAGGCGGGCTACCAGTACGGCTTCGAGAAGCTCTTCACGAGTAACCGCCTCGACTACTCCGTGGAGGCGTTCGTGATCCTGCCCTGGTATCAGCCTCTCTTCACGCCCTCGGAGATCCAGACTGCGGAGGAGAGGCTCATCCTCGTCGAGTTCGACGTCGAGGCGTATCTCTCGCGCGTGAGAGCGCCTGACTGGGCGTGAGCCTCGGACAGACCAGACCGAGCTTCTGCTCCTAGTGCCCGAGCAGGACTTCCATTACTCGCGATGCGAAGTAGCGGCGGTTGTAGAAGCGCTCGTCGTACGGAGCCAGGATGCTGTGCCCGACGAGCCAGTCGATCAGCATCTTGGCGCCAGGGCTTCCCATCCACTTGGTTCGAGCGGCCCGCGACACCGTGAGGGCGAACCACTGGCTCCAGCGTTCGACTCAGGGCGCGATCGCCATCAGCGGGCTCGTGCCCGTGCCGTCATCGGCCACCAGCACCAGCTCGGTGCCGGTCACGACGAGCCGGAAAGCGGCTCTCCCACCAGCTCCGTGTCGAACCTACCCCTAGGACGAGGATTGCAGGCTCTGATGCCGAACCTGCACCTTGTTCACCCTCGGGCGCAGCCAATCGAACTAAACAAACTCACCACGAACCGCCTACCCTACGGGGGGGCTTGCAGGGCCCTCCGCGGAAGGGCCCGCCGCGAG
>JAKORR010000638.1 GCA_029777735.1 Armatimonadota bacterium
CAGCCGCCAGCAACTTGCTGCCCTGCCCGGTCTCTCGATCTTTGCCGGCGACGGTAGCATCCTCCAGCAGTTTCATGGTGGCATCGAGCACGTCGTTGGCGACAGTCCCACGTACCCCAAGCATGTGCTGTACCAGCGCGGTTAGCTGCATCCAGAGCGCCTGCACGGCTCCTAGGAACCCGCCCTTGTCGGTTGAGGGTATCTTGGTCAGGGCAACGTTGAACTCACGCAGAGTAGCGCCATAGGAGATCAGCTCCAGCACGGCATCGCGCTTGCTCTTTTTGGCCAGTTTGACCAGCACGTCATACACTTCCTGCGCCTTTGGGCTCAGGCTGGCGCGATCATAGGCCAGCACGGTCTGCAGCGCATTCTCCAACTTCCTGACGGCCTCATGGTTGGGGTGGGAGTGCACATACCACTGCAGGGCTGCGTGCAGCGACTCGTGCAGGGCTACTTCTGGGGACGCGGTCTTGGAGATGTAGATCGTATCCTTCTTGGGGTCGTAGTATGGGGACCCGGAGGTGATGAACTCCAGCTTCGGCATGGTCTTGCCCGCCTCCAAAGCCTTGGCAATAGACGTAGCTAGAGTAGCCTCGAATAGCGTACCGTGACGCTGCAGATACGCCAGCACGCCCAGCACGCCTTTACGGGTGTTGCGGATCGTCCGTTCGGCGAACGCATCGTCGGTCTCGTTCTTGCCCTGCTTGAGCGGGCGTGGGGAGTACCCCTCAGTAGCGGCGTTCTGTAGCGGGGTCTCGGACGAGCCGGGGACTTCGGACTCCATCTTGTCGTTGCGTTTCTGTTGTTCGAGGGAGGGGCGAACTTCCCCGCTGCGCGTAGCCGCTACGTTCTCCGGCGTATCCATCACCCCATCCACATACTCTTTCCACGCCCGACTGAGCATGGTGTCCACCGTCTTGGCGACGGCAGGGGGTACGTTGGCCTTGTGGATGCGGGACTTCATCACCGCGATGACCGCGTTTGCGTTAGGGGCGCTACCAGCGACTTCGACCAGCCGAGCTATCGCCTGCGATAGGCGAACCTGCACGGTGCGTACCCGGCCGGCTTTTTCCGCGGCGTTGGTGTTGGCCTCCTGCATCTGCCGCTGCGCGTACTCTGCGGCGCTCGCACCCGCCCTACGCTTGGTGATACGGCTCTCTGTGGGGGTATCTACGGCTACTCGGTTGTAGTGCTGTTTTGCCAGATCGATGATGGCGTGTGCTGCATCCCGCACAGCAGACATCTGCGTCAGGTGCTCGGCGGTGCGCTTGACGTCCGGGGTAGTGGTCTTGCCCTGCAAGATAGTGGGCGCGGCGGGAAGCCCGCCGCGGCTGAACTTGCCTACGATGGCCCGGGCGATTCCAGCCAGCACATCCTGAGCCATGGTGATCTTGCCGCGTACCTTGGCGGGCTGGGTAGCGACAGACGCTTCGAGATCGCTGAGAATCTTGGCCAAGTCGTCTTCTTCGGACTGAGCCATCTCTGCGGGCTGCACTGGGGCTGGCTTGGGCGCGGGCTTCTCTTTGGAGGCCATGACGGCATCGAGAATCTTGGTGCGGGTCCAGCTCGCCTTGGCCGCTACGCCGTTGAGCGCGGCGACTTCCACAGCCTTGGCGCGGGTGGGGGCGAGGACGTCCAGCTCTGCCCGGGTCGAAAAAGCGCCCGCAGCCGGAGCCGCGGGCGTAACAGAGGGGGCAACCGCAACAGGAGAACCCTCTGATGGAGACGTTGGTATTGTACTCGTGGGCGCGATGTAGCCGGGGTCCTCCTCGGTCTGCAGGGCTTGCTGAGTCGCCGGGACGTCGCGG
>JAKORR010000639.1 GCA_029777735.1 Armatimonadota bacterium
CCCCGCCTCGGCAATACGCCGGAGTGCCTCACGGTGGGATACCGGCGCGAACCAGGCGTAGGGAACGATGATTGACTGTAAGGCAGAATCAATGATGTACTCACCCGGCGTCAGGCCAGCGTCCTGGAGCACTATTTCGGCGAGCTCGTACAGGCTTTTATTTTGCAAAACCTGCGACGTCTGGTACGTAGTTTTCCGCAGCAACTCCAGCCGGTCCCGGGCGACCACAGTGGCCTCCAGGGTGTCGTCCGGCGAGTCCCAGTCGAGCGACCAGTACGTGCCCAAGGGGACCCACTCTTCGTGGTTGACCTGGACGGTCAGGCTGTGCAGCACGGGCGTCACGCTGGTGTCGGTTGTCAAGAGCGTGACCCGGACCAGCAGCTGCTTCCCGGTCAGGTCGTCCCCTACCTCGATGCCAGAGATGCCCCCGCCGTTGGTGCAGGGCGTCCAGGTCTGGCCGCCGTCCAGGCTGGCCTCGACGGTCACACTGGTACCGGGCGGTGTGGTGGCCGTCCAGGCGATCTTGCTGGTGGCCGCCCGACCGACGAGAGTCAGATCGAAGGATTGACTTGTCCAGGACGCAGAGCGCACCGGCGCTGTCTTGGACAGGTAGACGTCGCGGTAAATCGCATGCCGGTCCTTGCCATCGACGCTGGCGTCTTGAGCCAACATAATACCCACAACGCCATCGCGAGGCACCACATAAGCAAGATCAAATCGCTTATACCCATTACCGAGATCCGTATAATAGGCCGGGTTGGCGCCGTAGTTCGCCAGGGACAAATTCCCGCCCGCGTGGTACGTGAGGTGCAGGTAGTTCGGCAAATAGTTCACACCCGGCGTTGCCTGCTTTACCTGGAATGAGATATATACCGTGTCGCCAGCCAATACGGATAGGCGACGCGTTTGCTGCGGGCCCCCAGCGGCGCCTGCCGTGCCAGACAAAAAGAATTCCTGCCCATCCGACCTGACAGTATAGGTGCCTACTAACGGCCAATACTTGATCCACGAGTCGGCAACCCCGTTTCCGTCCGAGTCGCCGGTCATTTCTGGATTGAGGATGGCGTTGGTGGCGACATGCGCCAAGCGCATGTCGCCAGTCGATGTTGCCTCAAGGCCAACAGACATGACACCCGCCTGCCAGTCGGCTTGGGTATCCCAGGTCCGGGAGACCTGCTGGCCGCCCTGGCTCCCGCCCGTGATACCCAACCACGCCCGGATGCGCCGGTTGGGCTTCAGGAGGCCCCAAAGCGGGCTCTGTGCGTTGTCCACGTCAAACTTCTTGCTCTCGTTGTTGAGAGTTAACGTAATCTCGTTCGCCGTAATATTCTCTACCGGTAGACTACCCTGACTGGCCTCTCTTTCTTCCAGCAGACGCAGGCTCACCAGATCGCCGGTCAGATACGTCTCCTGGATTGACGTAAAAAACTCCACGATCTTCACCTGCCGCCCAGGGTGCGACCATTTCGTGATGGTCAGCACCTGCCGGGCCACGTCGAGAACCGGCGCGGGTAACGTCATCGCCCACTCCACGGTTGCGTTGCCCGTGACGGTCTGCGACTTGAGCAGCGTGTTGTCAGGCCCGTAGAGATCGATCACGAAATCGACAGGGTACTCACCGCGCGCGGAATCGCCGACGACGCGCAACGTGTGGACCGGCCTGGGGATGTGCGTCACGGTGAGGCTCGGGTAGGGCGCAGAGAATGAGCCGTCCGTCCCGGCGAGCTGGCTGCCCCACCAGCCGAACTGGTACTGGGCGAGCACGTCCGGGGTCGGAGCAAGGCGGTAACTGCCGTCCAGCACCCAGGAGCCGTCGAGAGATGCCCATTTGTGGGTAGCGGTATCGACACTGTCAGCGGTTTGCTGTGGGTAGGATACATTGGCCTGTTCGCTGGCTTCAATATCAATCGACTGATCCATGAATGGGTCTGTGTAGTCTATCTCAA
>JAKORR010000640.1 GCA_029777735.1 Armatimonadota bacterium
AATCGTGTCCATAGGAATCGTATCATCGCTTGGATCCACTGTCCTGCCGTATTGCTGGATGCCACTAACCAAGTCGCGCTCGATCATCAACTGCACGGGCGAGAGTGTCTTGCCCACCTCCAGCATTCCCTGGCCAACGCTCGGGTGCTGGCCCGTGAAGGCCGCCACGGTCATGGCCTTGTAAGCCTTCTCCAACGCTGCGTACAGGCCAGGCTCCCTCGCGTCGCAGTATTCGCCTCCGCCGACGGCGAGGCACAGGCCACACCAACGCCGCAGGAACTCGACACTGACAAAGGAATAGAACATGGCGTCGAAGCTCGAGTAGCTCACATGGCCTGTCTTCATGTCTACCGTTGCCGCCCATTGTGAACCGGTGAGCAGAACGTTGGGATTGAGGGCGCGGGCGGCGATCCAGGTCGCGACGTGCTCCGCTGAGGACACCACTGTGAAGCCCTCGACCGTGATCGGCGTGCTTATGCCCGCGACCGGCATCGCCGTCAGGCCCGTGGCTCTTCCCTCTCGGGCACAGCGTACGAACCGCTCAGCTACATGCTTGTCGAAGCGCAGCGGGTGGGCAAAGCAGATGGCGCCCCAGGTATACCAGTCGTGGAGGCCCAGCACTTCGCCCATCTCGGCTAGGTATTCTGCCTGGCTGACATGCCAGGCAAAGGCCGGGCTTGGCCTGTCGGCATACTCGGCCAGGAGCAGAGCGGCCTCCAGCGGCTCAAGCAGCGGCGGGGCCTCTCTGAGCAGCAGAGCATGTCCCACGCCGTAAGCTCCATGGAGCACATTACCCAGCTTGACGAGCGTGATGAAATCCTGCTTGTTGCCGCTTCGCCGCAGCCCAGTCTCATGGTTAAGGAAAAACTGTGCCACTTGGACGCCCAGGCTCGGTAGACTGGGGGGCGAGAAGAGGCGGTGCCCATTGCCGGGATCGGTGGACCCTTGACTGCGCAGGGTATCAACGAAATCGGTCACTAGGCTCCGCGGGAAGAAGACCTGACTAACCGCCCGGTTTACCCTGGCGCCCGCTTGCTCCAAAGCCCTCAGAATATCCTCATTCTCACATGATACGCCTACATCCTCGAGGACCTTGAGGACACCCGCCGCTATACGTTCGACATGACTGTCGGTCAGTAAGGTTGTCTGGAACATCACAACCCCCTCCTGCTGGCCCACACGACAGCGCCTGTTCGATTACGGCAACCGATGCAAATCTGAGGGCAGTTGTTGCTGTGCCAACCTCTCCTCGGCTGAATCTCGTGTCCTATCCACAGAGCACCGCCCCCGATTCGGGTGGCCCGGCCGTGTGTTCTATCCCAGTGCGGAGGCGATCAGAACTGGGTCGTCGGTGGTGATAGAGGTGACGCCCAGACTCGCGAGGCGTAGGGCCTCGTCCCCCTGGTTGACCGTCCAGGCCCACAGGCTCAGCCCGCGCCGCAGGAGGGTGTCGGCCAGCTCCTCGGAGATAGCACCGTAGAAGGCATCCACGCCCTGCAGGTTGGACTCCAGGCAAGCCTCGGCCACTGCGCCGGGATCGTGGTCACCGTCGCCGATGAGCCAGAGAACACCCACGGACGGCAGAACATCCCTCAACCGGGCGCACATCTGGTGGTCGAAGGCGATGAAGGTCACGCGTTCGATGGCGCCGGCATCGACGATGGTTCGGGCCACAGCTTCTTCGATGTCAGCGTCCTTCACTTCACAGACGAGGTGGGCGCGGCCGTCGAGCAGGGCTAGCACCTCGGCCAGGGTTGGCACCGGCTCCCCAGCATACTCAGGGCCTTTCCAGGCACCCGCGTCAAGCCTCCGGACCTGGTCCAGCGTCATCTCGCGCAGCGCGCCCGTGCCATTGGTAGTACGATCCACAGTCCCATCGTGCATGACGACGACCTCTCCGTCGCCGGTCAGGTGCACGTCAATCTCGCAGGCGTGAGCACCGGCCTCCAGCGCCTTGCGCAGCGAGGCGAGGGTGTTTTCCGGTGCGATGGCTGAATAGCCCCGGTGTGCGACGATCAGTGGGAAGCTCAAGGCAGGTCACTTCCTTTGTCGGCGCTGTTTAGTCGAGTCCCCCCAAAGGCACCGCTATCACCACGGCCCCTTCTGACCCAAGCCACGCTAGACCGCGCGGCGGCCCTCAGCGATGAATCCGATGTTAGCTCCTCGACCAGCGTCAGGCAATAGGTCGAGAGCCTCAGCTAGCGACGAGGCGCCCTCCGCGACGGTGCCTTCGAGCTCGTCGCGCAGATCGGTGACGATGACCAGCCGGGCCTTGCGACGCACGTGCCAGAACATCACGGCTGGCGATAGGGCAGCCCACTCAGCCTTGACGTGGCCCTGGTATCGGTGCTGGGCTAGCCACGTGAGGCGCCCCTCGCCATCGGGCACCAGGCTCGCGCGGTCCGGCTGCACTGGCCCCCAGCCCTGCGGACACCGGGCCAGCAGGATGACCGTGCCCCCGGGCTTCACGGCGCGGGTTGCTGCGGGCAGCGCCTTCTTGGCCTGGACCATATCGACGTCGTAGGGTACGCCGCCTGGCGACGCGATGACTACGTCGAAGGCGTCCGGCTGTGCGACGGACAGGCCCTCGCGGCAGGCCGCGGCCGCCACGAGATGCGTGTTCCAGCCCCCTACCATTATCCCTGTTGGTGCCCCCGCGCTGTTCAGCGGCACCGACACCAACAGCGGATCCTTCACTATCCTCTCGGCCGCTTCGCACAGGTCCGCATAGACCTCATTGCCCTCAATCTCACCCGGCAGAGGACCGCAGAGGAAAAGAAGGCTGTGGTTGAAGCTGATCGTGATCGGCGAGGCGCAGCCTGGTACAACCAACTTGGGGCCACCGCTGAAGCCCGCCAGGTAGGTAGGCTCCACAAAGCCTAGAAGCACCACCAAATCGGCCTCCCCAAGTCGCGGGTGTATCTCGATGGGCGTGCCACGCAAGGTCATGCCAGCCCGCAGTGGGACTGTTGAGTCGTCCCAGACCGTCTGGGAAATCTCTGCGGTACCCAAGTGCCGCACCAGCCGCTCGTGGGACAGTGGACGATGGCGGCCGAGCGCCACCAGAACGTCGGTGGACACGCCCGTGGCTGCCAGTTCCTCGCGCAAGGGTTCCAGAAGCTGCCGTGGCGACGGTCGAGTGTCATCTACAGTGACGATAAGTGCGCGGCTGGTTGATCGACGGCGTGAATGGATCGCCTCCCGAACGGCACACCGCAACTCGGCGATCACCTTGTCCCACGCCAGGGTGGGCCTGTGGCCGGGCGTTGTGGCGTCTCTCGCAACCGCGCCCGGCGGCAGCGGCGCAGTCTGAACGGTGTCTCCGTAGGCCAGAGAGATGGGCTTTGACATGGTCTTGGAGCGGGCGTAATCTATGTGCGATTTATCGTTTTCTACTGCCGAAGGCCCGCTTGCCTCCGCAGGAAATACCCCACTTATTGAGGTGACGATTGTGAACTACTCTACAATCCTTGTCTTCGCTGCGCACCCCGATGATGAGATTCAGATGGCCGGCACGATAGCGAAGCTAAGTGCCGCCGGCGTCCGCGTGGTGGTGTGCCAGTTCACTGATGGCTGCGAGGGCTACCCTACACCCGACCTGCGCGACACCATCGTCGAACTGAGAAAGCAGGAAGCCGACGCCTGCGATCGAGTGCTTGGCATTGCCAGACGCTACCACCTCGATCGCCCTGACATGGCCCTGGTCAACGACAAGGAGACTCTTCTTGAGGTCTTGCGCATTGTGCGCGAGGTGCGACCCGATGCTGTCTTCACGCACGGGCCCGACGACTTCCACCGCGACCACCGCACTACCTGCGATCTATCCCTCGAGGCCACCTGGCAGGCCGGCCAACCGGTATCCTCCCAACGGGGGGAACCCTGGAAAACGCCACATGTGTTCTATTATAAGGGCGTCCAGGGCCGCCCAGCGGACATTAACTACGACGTCAGCGAGTACTATCCCAAGCGCGTCGAAGCTCTTGCCGAACAGATCAGTCAACACGTGCTCTTCAATAGTACGCGAGATACAATGCTTGCCGAGGCGGAGATGGTCAAGCAAGCGGTAGCTCAGGGCCAGAAGTATTATGAGCAGTTCTGGTTCACTGACCGTTGCCACTTCACCGACTTCCCGCCTGTCACGCGCTGAGCAACAGCCGCCGGCAGCACAAGGGACGTCAGAAAACCCTCCGGCATAAGTAGACGGCGCGACGCCTGCGTCGGTGCGACTGTGTTTGCCTTGGTGGCGCACCAGGCTGCTTGCCTTCCAGTTTGCCGACTATTGGTTGCCAGTCATAAGGCCCCTGACTGGTACTGTAGGATCATTCTAGCGGGGGGGAACCGGGAGCTGTGCCAAAGGTGAGCGCGAGGAAGAGGAAGGTACTGTTACGGGCCTGTCGCCAGCAGCTTTCAGAGTCAAGGGGTTTGTCTGTCCCGGCTTCCCCATGCGCTCTGACATATCACCGCACGTGGCTGAGGCAAACTCCCACACCCAGCGGGTGGAAAGCCGTCCAGGACGGAGTACCTGAGGGAAACAGATCCCTCCGGCAGGGAATACAAAAGAGCACCATCCTTGCTCGGAGTATTACAAGGGACGCGGATCCCTCGCGGCAGCGCCAACCAGCGAGGTTTTGGGAGTGCATCCTCCTGCGCGATTCCGTCTCCCCGTGTAGAATGCCTAAACCCATGCGCGTCAGTATCGTCCATGACTATCTGGTCCAGGGCATCCGTGGGGCCGAGCGTTGCCTGCTTGACATGCACGCCTGCTTCCCCGACGCGCCCATCTTCACGCTCCTGTACGATCCGGAGCGTATGGGTCCGCCGTGGCGCGACCTGGACGTGCGCACAAGCTGGCTGCAGTGTTTGCCAGGAGCCCTGCGTCTCTACCAGCGCCTGTACCTTCTGATGCCGCTGGCGGTCGAGAGCCTGAGGGTAGGCCCCTGCGACGTAGTGCTCTCCAGCTCGTCGGCGTGGGCTAAAAACCTGCGCCCTCCGGCGGGAGCACTGCACATTTGTTACTGCTACACGCCCGCGCGGTTCCTGTGGCACTGGCGCCAGGAATACGTGCGCAGCCTACGTCTCTCTGCCCCCCTGCGCTTGCTTGTTCGCGCGAGCCTCCCCGTGCTGCAGAGCTGGGACTGGCGTGGCTCGGGACGTGTTCATGCCTTCCTGGCCATATCGCGGACGGTGCAGGAACGCATCGAGCGATATTATTGCCGTAAGTCTGAGGTTGTCTACCCACCGGTAGACACGGACCGCTTTGTGCCGGACGGTGCTGGGCCCGACGACTACCTTCTGGTAGTGAGTACGCTGAATCCTTACAAGCGCGTGGACTTGGCTATCGAGGCCTGTAACCGCCTGGGCGTGCCTCTGAAGGTTGTGGGCGACGGGCCCGAGTTCGAACGGCTGGCGGCTAGGGCCGGCCCGACGGTCGAGATGCTCGGCAAGGTGTCTGAGGACCGGCTTGCAGGGCTATACGCTTGTTGTCGGGGCTTCTTGATGCCGCAGGAGGAAGACTTCGGGATAGCATCTGTAGAGGCCCAGGCGACTGGCCGTCCTGTTGTTGCTTACGCCGCTGGTGGAGCGCTCGAGACGGTCGTGGACGGGCGCACAGGGCTGTTCTTCTATGAGCAGACGGCCGACGCCCTAGTAGATACGTTGCGCCGGTTCGACTCAACGAGCTTTAGCGTCGAGGCGTGTCGTGAGAACGCACTGCGTTTCAGCCGCGAGCGGTTCCAAGGCGAGCTGCGCGAGACGGTGGTCCGCCTGTGGCGCCGCTGGGAGAAGGGCGAGAGGGGACCTCTGATATAGGCGCGGTCCGTGGTAGTCAATCGCCCGGCATAACGGGAGCGCTGAGGCTGAAGCCTGTCGCGACCCGTCCACGAAGCTCATCCGAGCGCGAATATTGTCACGTGCAGGTCACTGAAACACTTAGTGTGAGGGGAGAGAGATGTCCGACCGCAAGTCCCGGAAATCCAGCGACAGGCCCGGTCCGTCCGAGTCGCTTTTCGCTCATGCGGTAGGCGAGGAGCACAAACCTCTGGCCGCCCGCATGCGCCCGACGGACTTGGGCGAAGTGGTGGGCCAGGAGCACTTGGTCGGGCCGGGAGCACCGCTGCGGCTGATGATCGAGTCCGACCAACTCGTGTCCATGATCCTGCAAGGTCCGCCCGGCACGGGGAAGAGCACGTTGGCACGCATTATCGCCTCGCGCACCCAGTCACACTTCGAGCCACTTTCGGCGGTCACTTCGGGTGTGGCCGACATCAAGAGAACTGCCCAGGAAGCCCGTGACCGGCGCGAAACCAACGCCTTGGGCACCGTGTTGTTCATGGACGAGATTCACCGGCTGAACCGCGCTCAGCAGGACTATCTGTTGCCCTACGTGGAGGAAGGCGTCTTTGTGCTGATTGGCGCGACGACGGAGAACCCTTATTACAGTCTCACTGGACCGCTGCGGTCACGATGTAGGCTGTTCGTACTAGAGCCGCTGTCACGCGAGAACATGCTGACGGTGGCGCGGCGCGCCGTGGAGGACCCCAAAAGGGGTCTGGCTAAGCTACAGGCAGAGGTCGGCGAGGAGCTGCTAGAGAAGATTGTGGACCATGCCGCCGGCGATGCCCGCGTGGCCTTGAACCTGCTCGAGATGGCAGTGCTGCTGACGGCGCCAGATGAAAGCGGCGTGCGACGGGTGCAGCCAGAGGCCCTCGAGGAAGCTCTGCGGCAGCCCATGATTGCTTACGACCGGGCGGCAGATGAGCATTACGACACCATTTCGGCGTATATTAAAAGCATTCGTGGGTCGGACCCGGACGCAGCAATCTACTGGTTGGCGAAGATGCTGGAAGGCGGCGAAGACCCACGGTTCATCGCGCGGCGAATGGTGATCGCGGCCGCCGAGGACATAGGACTAGCGGAACCGCGTGTGCTGATGCTGGCGGTTGCGGCGGCACAGGCGGTGGAGCTGGTAGGGCTGCCGGAGTGCCAGATACCACTGGCCCAGGCGACGATTCATCTGGCCTGTGCGCCCAAGAGCAATTCAGCCTACACGGCCATCGCCGCGGCGCGCAAGCTCATCCAGCAGGAGGGCTCTGCGCCTGTACCGGCCCACCTCGCGGGCGGGATGAGACCCGATGACCGTCGCAGTTCCTACCGCTATCCGCATGACTACCCGGGGGGCTGGGTGGCCCAAGAATATCTGCCGCCCCACCTGAGGGGTAGACGGTTCTGGGATCCAAAGGATAACATGGTTGAGGCTAAAATGGCTCAGGAATTGGCGCGTCGCCGGGCTCAGGAAGTAAGCGAGCAAAGGCAAGGTGACACTGATGTCGATTCACACCCGCCTAGTAGATGACTGGCTGGTGGTCGTCAAGCTGCGTGGTGAGCTGGACGCCTACCTGGCGCCTGAAGTGAGGGAACGGGTGGAGGAGGTGTTAGGCAGTGGGGCGTCGTGGTTGCTTATGGACCTGACGGAGGTTGAGTACATCGATAGCGTGGGTCTGGGGATCATAGTGGGGGCGGCCAAGCGGGCCAATGAGCGGGGAGGCGACCTTTCGGTGGCCTGCTCACGTGTCAATGTACTCCGTGTCTTCGAGATATCCGGCACCAAGGATCTCCTCAACGTCCTTCCCACGATCGCCGAGGCCCGAGCGGTTCTCGAGGCAGCCCGCGCAAGATCCCGCGCTTCCGAGAGCCCTGGGGGAGGCGATGCCTGATGTCTAACCCCCTGCGTGACACGCTGCGCATTGAGCTGCCCTGTGACGCCAAGTATTTGCACGCGGTGCGGTTAGCGGTGGCAGGAGCGGCAAATCGTGGAGGCCTGACTGTCCAAGACATCGAAGACCTCAAGGTGGCTGTGGGAGAGGCATGCAATAACTGTATCGAGCACGCCTTCGACGAGGAGGCTGTGCGCTCCGGCTCAGCCCGGATGCGCGTGACGGTGATTGTCGGTGATGGTGAAGTCCGCGTGGAGGTGGAGGACGAGGGCCGAGGCTTTGACCCCAAGCACGTCATCTCCGCGCTGGAGTCCCAAGCGCCTGCGTCAGGCAACTTGGGCCTATACGTGATCAAGCAAATGACCGACTATATGCACATCGAGAGTGCTCCCGGCAGCGGGACCAAGATTGTTTTCGTCAAGCGCAGGTCGAGGTGATCCCGTTGCCTTCTCGCTGGGACCACGTGAGCACCAACGAGCTATTCCGCGCGCTGAGGCAGACTGAGGATCCTCAGCTTAGGGCGGAGTTGCGC
>JAKORR010000060.1 GCA_029777735.1 Armatimonadota bacterium
ATGGGCTTCCTCACTTGGACAGTGCCACCTGAAGCACTCTTGACCAACGTCTCTCCGCTCGCCTCAGAGCTGGAGGCCAGCTGGCTCTGGGACCGGTTCACGCTGACAAGCCTGGAGGATTGGGCAACCACCAGCCTTTCCCTTGAGTGGCGACGAGCCGAGGGCAACTCGACCAGCAGATGCAGCGAGCGCGTACTCGCGGCTCGGAGGATTGACCCCGACGACGTGGCCCGCGTCGCCCTCAGCAGACTCGCAGAAAACGCTGCACTGATCAGCAACCCGATCAGACGTCCCGAGGAGCGTGACCTGAGCACTCAGCAGTTCGTTGACCGCGCCGTCCACCACCTCAGCCTCGGCTACCCGGATTCCGCTGCCGAGATATTCACGGCGCTGGCCTTCATGAATCCGGCCGACGGAGACGCGCTCAACAACCTCGGATTCTGCCTGATCCCGACTTCTGCCGCGCAAGCGCTCGGCCCCCTGGACCGCGCCGCGGGGCTCCCCATGTCCAACCCGACGGTCAACGTCGCGAACAGGGCGTTTGTAAGGCATCTCCTCGGCCGCGACTCCGAAGCCCTCGCGCTTCTCGCCGATGTGAGCCCAGGCGATACCACCGCCTATGTATGGGCAGAAGAGGACTGCGGATCCTTCAGGCTCTCCTTCCAGCGCCTTGACGCCTATGTAACCGAGCTGCGCGCCCACTTACTTCCACTGCTCCGCGGCGAGCAGTAGGCACTGCCACACCCGAGTGAGCGACCGATCCCAGATGCGGTGCCCCAACTCCCGCGTGCTTCGGGTCATCATGGGACAGTACCTCACGACAACTCCTTGACAGCCTCTGTAAGCGCGAAGATCGATGGGGACCTGACTTCTTAGCACACACTGACACCACGCCGCATGCTGCCCGCTACAATGGGCAGAATCTAACGCAGGGAGACGCATCATGGCCAAGACTGGACCCTACAAGTGCACCAAGTGTGGCGACTACCACGGCGGAGTCTCAAGTACCACGCTCTGCCCATCCTGCTACGAGAAGGC
>JAKORR010000641.1 GCA_029777735.1 Armatimonadota bacterium
CACGAGACGATCTAGTGCGACAGGCAGAGGCTGGCATCGACGCTGCACTAATCGGCACGGCGCTAATGTGCGAGCCTGAGCCCGGCCTAGCCCTGCGTCGGTTCACCCGCGTAGAGCGCAGGCCGGGCACCCGTGGTGGAGACTGAAGCGGGGCACGTCCGCGGTGCAGCGACGCTGTCCGGCTTGGCCTCAACTGCATGCAATTTCTGGCAGGACTCTGCCACTGCAAAGTGGGGACAGCCAATGATTGTTGATGAGAAAACAGGCAAGTTTGGCCGCTTTGGCGGTCAGTACGTACCAGAGACGCTGATGCCAGTGATCAAGCAGGTCGAAGAGGCCTACTTTGCCGCGCGCGAGGACGCTGGGTTCCGCGCTGAGCTCGACCACTACCTGCGCGACTATGTGGGGCGGCCCTCGCCGCTGTATCTGGCCGAACGCCTGAGTGAAGAGGTCGGCTGCAAGGTCTACCTCAAGCGCGAGGACCTCAATCACACCGGCTCGCACAAGATCAACAACTCGCTCGGCCAGGCCCTGGTGGCTCGGCGAATGGGCAAGCCGCGAATGATTGCCGAGACGGGCGCGGGCCAGCATGGCGTCGCCACTGCCACCGTCGCTGCTCTCTTCGGCTTCGAGTGCGTTGTTTACATGGGTGAGGAAGACATCCGTCGCCAGGCGCCCAATGTCTTCCGCATGAGGCTGCTGGGTACCGAGGTTCGGCCGGTGACCTCTGGCACACGCGTCCTGAAAGACGCGATCAACGAGGCCATGCGCGACTGGATGGCAAACCCCGAGACGACCTTCTACTGCTTCGGCACGGTGGCCGGGCCGCACCCCTATCCGCTCATGGTGCGCGACTTTCAGTCGGTGATAGGCCGCGAGGCACGTGCCCAGATCCTGGAAGCAGAGGGACGGCTGCCCACCAGGCTTTTCGCCTGTGTGGGAGGCGGATCCAACTCCATGGGCCTCTTCCATGCCTTCGTGTCGGACAGCGACGTGGAACTGATCGGCGTTGAGGCCCAAGGGCGTGGGCTTTCGGTGGGAGACCACTCTGCAACCCTCTCAGCCGGGAGCTACGGCATCATCCACGGCTCAGCAACCTATTTGCTCCAAGACGAGGATGGACAGGTGCAGCCCGCGCACTCCGTGGCGGCTGGCTTGGACTATCCAGGTGTGGGCCCGGAGCATGCCTTCCTCAAGGAGACTGGGCGCGCCCGTTATCTCTCGGTCACGGACGACGAGGCCATCGATGCCTTCGTGACGCTCTCGCGCCTGGAAGGCATCATCCCGGCCCTAGAATCTTCGCACGCCGTGGCTCAGATGCTGAAGATGCGCGGGGAACTCCGCGAGGACGACCTGGTCATCGTCAACATCTCCGGCCGCGGCGATAAGGATGCCGAGGAGATTAGTCGCCTACTCGCCGAGCGCGGTGCCTGACTCCCAGGCCATGCCGACTTCGGACCAAGATTCGCTCTGACAGGAGGCCCTTGGCAGTGAGCCGCATCACCCACGCCTTCGCGAAAGCCCAAGAGGAGGGCCGCGGTGCCCTCGTTGTCTACATCACCGCTGGCGACCCCAACCTTGCCGTCACCCGTGAACTGGTGCCAGTGATTGCCCGTGCTGGTGCAGACGTGATCGAGCTGGGCATGCCCTACTCGGATCCTCTAGCCGACGGGCCGATTATCCAGGCCGCGGGCCAGCGCGCCCTAGCAGCCGGGACGACCGTAAAGGGCGTTCTCCAAACAGTGCACGACATTCGTTCCCGGTGCGATGTGCCGCTGCTGTTCATGACGTGCTATAATCCGATTCTGCAGCATGGAGTGGCGGACTTTGCAGAAGATGCAGCTGACGCAGGCCTTGACGGTGTGCTTATCTCGGACCTGCCGCCCGAAGAGGCAGATGAGTGGACCACGGCAGCCTCGGACTGCGCTCTTGATCGAGTCTACCTTATCGCGCCCACGACGCCGCCCGCGCGCGCCCGCGTCATTGCGTCGCGGACCAGCGGGTTCGTCTACCTTGTGGCCCGGACCGGCGTGACGGGGGCCTCTGCGGAGCTAGCGCCCGAACTGAGGGGCTTAGTAGCTCACATCCGCGAGGTCAGTAACCTACCCATCGCCGTGGGCTTCGGTCTGCGCGAACCGGAGCAGGTACGGGCAGCCTGCAGCATCGCCGACGGAGCCGTGGTCGGCAGCGCCGTAGTCGAGATCATCGCACGGCTTGGCGGCGCCGAGGATGTGTTCTACGCTGTACAGCAGTTCGTGGGCAGCTTGGCCCAAGCGACCCGTCGCGAGGCGGGTACTACCTAGCGGCGGCGCGCTCCACGGACTCGAGAGCGTATCTCTCGGCCCGACCAGGCCTGAGGTGATCAGCATGTCTGCTAGTCACGGCGCCCGACCGGTCCCTGAGGCGGCCGCGCGGGTCCTTCGCCTTATTGACCACGCCATCCTCAACCCCGACGCAACAGAGGAAGACGTGCGCACGGCCTGCCAGCTTGGCGCCGATCTGGGAGTAGCGACGGTATGCGTGCAGGCCTGCTGGGCCAAGATCGCCGTAGAAGTATTGCAAGGTCACACCACTCGCCCGGCTTCTGTCTTGGGTTTCCCTCACGGCGCCAACACCACCGAAGCCAAGCTCATCGAAGCCATTACACTGCTCGAAACAGGGGTCGTGGAGCTTGACATGGTGATGAATGTCGGCTGGTTCCGGTCTGGCCGATTGGATGACGTTGCTGAGGAGATTAGCTCGCTGCATCTCGTCTGCTCGGGAGCAGGCGTGGTGCTGAAGGTCATCCTGGAGACTGGCTATCTGACCGACGAGCAGAAGGTTGAAGCTGCGGCCCTCGCCGCCCGCGAGGAGGCCGATTTCGTCAAGACCAGCACGGGCTTTGGCCCCTCAGGCGCCACTGTCGAAGACGTACGGCTCCTACACTCCGCCGTGCCGCCACACGTAGGTGTCAAGGCCGCCGGCGGTATCTGTACGCTCGCACAGATTCAGGAACTTGTGGCGGCAGGTGCAAGCCGCATCGGCACTTCATCCACCCGCGCTATTGCCGCCGAGTTGGGTGTGGAGGTCTGACACCGTGCGATCCTACCGTGCCGAGGGAGTGGCGCTGCTGGCACACGAGTACAGGGGCACGGGCCGTGTGGTCAACTTCTTCACGCGTGAACGCGGCAAGGTGGAAGCCGTTGCGCAGGGGATAGGCAAACCTGGCAGTAGTCTCGCGGCCGCTGTTGAGCTTTTCACCCACTCGCAGCTCTTCCTGGTTGAGGGGCGCATCTTGGACCGTCTAACGCAGGCCCGCGTGCTCGAAGCCTTCGAGTCGCTTCGCCTTCATGTTCGGCGACTGGGCCACGCGGGCTTCCTCTGCGAGTTGTTGGCCTGCGCCACGGAGCCGGGCCAGCCCATACCGACGGCCTTCGACGATCTAGTGATTGCCTTGCGTCTCCTCGACGCAGATCACGAACCCGTCACTGTAGCCGCTGCCGCTACCTGGCGAATTCTCGGCGATTTGGGCGTTGCGCCTGATCTCGACCGTTGCGTCCGGTGCGGCGCGGCGCTTGAGGCTACGCGTGTGTTCCTGGCTCCAGAGGCCGGGTCGGTCTGCGGCTCCTGCTTCACCGACGAAGACGGCGAAACCGATGCCAGCGTCCCCGTATCCGCGCAGCTTCGCGCCCTCACCGGCACGCTCGGGCGGTTTCCCATGAGCCGACTGTCGCGCCTCAACGTCGACACCGCGTTGTGGAACGACTTGCTGCGTCTGGAACGCCTCCAGATTCGCTACTACCTGGGCCTCGAATTGCAGAGCGATTCCTTCCTCCGCCAGTTATGCCGGCCAGGATGAGCCCTTGCGGGCCAGCCGCCATTCACGTCCCGCAGGGTGTCCCATATCATCAATCAAATTCCCGTAAGGACGTGGGGTTCCGGATCAGTGTGGCAAGGTGAGCAGAAAGGAGGACATTTGCTGTCCAAGAGCTAAAACACCTCGTTGGCGGCTTGTTCAGACACTGATCGCCTCCTCGATCCTGATCACCGGTTTGTGCCTCAGCCAGCCCTCTCCGGCCGCGTAGGTTATTGCAGGCGACATGAATGCTGACGGCCTGGGGACCTGGGACGACCTGCCGGGGTTTCTCGAGGCCTGGCGTCAGGCTCAGACTGGTAAGGGGATCCGCCCAGGCGCCGACATCTACCCCGACCTGGTACTGGATCATCGTGACGTCCAGGCGCTGCTTGAAGGTGTCTTCCGCGGCAACGAGGGCAACTGGCAGCCTGACGACCAGAGGACCTTCGACGTCGAGTGGGACCCAGACGCGACGCTGATCGGTCCTGCCCAGGTCGGCCTGATGCTCAAGAGCGCCGCCGCCGATGGCTGCTACGTGCTTGACGCTGCGATGGTCCACGACACGGCCTTAGACGTATCGCCAGGCAAAACTCTCGTCATCCATGGGCTCGGGGTGCGCCAGATCGCTTCAGCCCAAACAGTGGGCAATGACTTGGTGCTGCAGACCGACTACGCACCTCTCACTGACGCCGTGCGCAACGGTGATATCGGCTGGAACTACGGCATCTTATTCTCCTCGGACCGAGTGGCGCCCCAGGCTATCCCCATGAACCAGGTCCTGACTGCCCAGGGCACTTACCAGCCCAAGCTTACCTTCGAGGTGAACAACTACGAGTGCGAGATCGGGATGAGCCTTGACGAAGCTGCGACGCCTAAAAAAACTGAATTTCACGTTCAC
>JAKORR010000061.1 GCA_029777735.1 Armatimonadota bacterium
ATGTGACGCCGGAGATTCGCAAAAAGATCGTGGGCTGGGAGCTGACCTGCGAGGGCTTCGACCCCAGGGGTACACCCTGGGCCGTGCCCATCGCTGTGCAGGGACTGGTCTGGTACTACAACAAGACGCTGCTGCGGCAGGCCGGGCTCGGCCCCAAGCAGGTCCCGGACACGTGGGAGAAGTTCCTGGCGGCGTGCAAGGCTGTCACCGAGCTGGGCAAGGCAGGCGTGGCCATGGGGGAGAAGGAAGGCTTCTGGGGTGAGTGGTTCGTCAACTCGGCCTACATGCAGACCTTCGTCCCCGGAGATAAGGAGCGCCTACGCGACGGCAGAATGAAGTGGACCGATCCCAAGCTGGTGGCCGTGCTGGAGAAACTGAAGGAGCTGTCCGACAGGGGCTACTTCCAGAAGGGTGCGATGTCCACACCGTTATTCCCCGACGCGGGCGAGGTGTTCATGCGTGGCGAGGCTGCCTTTTTCCTGGGGCTTATCTCGGACGTTGCACACTGGAGAGAGTTCGGTGAGATACTGGGGCCTGAAAACCTGGGGGTGATGACGTTCCCGGTTTTCGGCAATAGCCCGGACGCCCGTAAGTTCCCGACGGGCGGAGCCTTCGCCTACGCTGTCACCAAGTGGTCCCCTCATCCGAAGGAGGCCTTCGAGTACATCAGCTTTATCGCCAACGACGAGCACGCCAATACTTTCCTGTCCGAAGTGGGATCCTTTCCGGCCAACCAGAACTATGATCGCGCCTTGCTCACCGATCCGACCGCCAAGGTAATCGCCCGGTGGCTGAAGGAGGGGCGCGGCGGGTCGCAGATGACCGATGCCCTACCTACGCAAGTTGGCGAGGCACTGAGGCGCGAGTGCCAGCGGCTGCTCACGGGCCAGGCCGATGTAGGCCAAGCCCTGGCTGCGGTGCAGAAGGTAGCCGACGCGGCTCGGGGCAAGGAAGGGCCAAAGCCGTGATGGCCGGCGTGGTGAAACACCGGATCAGACTATCAGCCAGGAGCAGGTCGACACTGCTCTACGCTTGTTTGTTTCTGGCGCCGGCGTGTCTGCTGCTGGTGATCTTTCGCCTCCTTCCCGCCGTTAGCGCTTTCTGGCACGCCTTTACGCAGTGGGACGGTGTGTCGGCGCCGCAGCCGGTGGGGCTGGCCAACTTCGCGGAGCTGCTGGGCGATGGCGTGTTCTGGACAGCACTGCGCAACAACGGGATTCTGGTGGCCTCGGTGCCGCTGTGGATTCTCGTCTCGCTGGTTTTGGCGCTCCTCATCTACCAGGAAGTACCAGGGTGGCGGTTCTTCCGAGGCGCCTTCTTCCTGCCGTCGGTGCTGTCTCCAGTCATCGTAGGCACGTTATTCACTGCGCTGCTCCGCGTCGATGGGCCGGCTAACCAGCTTCTTCAGGCCCTAGGTCTGGGAGCCGCGGCGAAGGACTGGCTCGGCAATCCAGCGACGGCCCTGCCTACTTTGGTGTTGGTGATCCTGTGGAGCATCTTCGGTCTGGGAGTCATAGTGTTTCTTGCTGGCCTGGCGGCGGTGCCCTCTGAGATTTTCGAAGCAGCCAGGATCGATGGCGCGCGCGGCTGGGCCTATCTGCGTCACATTGTCGTGCCTTCTCTGCGTCATGTCCTGGAGTTCTGGACCGTCAACTTGATCGTGTGGTCCTTCACCAGCCTCTTCGCCTTTGTCTACGTAATGACCAGCGGCGGCCCGGGCTACGCGACGATGCTAGTGGAGTACAACCTGTACCTGCAAGCCTTCGAGTTCAACCGCATGGGATATGCCTGTGCATTAGGCACAGCACTGTTCCTTATGGTCTTCGGCGTGGTGCTGCTCCAGCTGCGGCTCATGACGGGGGAGAAGGAATAGAACCAAGGTGGCAAAGACTATTGACGGCACAAAGCAGTGTGGAAAAAGTGCAGCGCCCAGGTGGCGCAGCCGGCGCCTGGACCTGGGCCGGGTAGCTGTGACTCTGGTTCTTGCCGCCGTCAGCGTCACAACCATCTACCCAATGCTTTTCATGGCGTTTACGGCGCTCAAGGGACGTAGGGAATACCTGTTCAACCGCTATGGGGTACCACTGCACCCCACGGGAGAGAACTTCTACAACGCCTGGGTGTATGGCAAGGTCGGCCAGTACGTGGGCAACTCGGCCATCGTAGTCGGTGCGTCGGTGCTGGTGTCGTGGGCCGTCTGTAGCCTTGCTGCCTATGCGCTGTCGCACCTGCGGTTTACAGGCAGGCGCTGGGTGTTCCTTGCCATCGTCGGGTCCATGATGATCGCGCCACAGGTCATTATCATCCCGCTGTATACCATGCTCATTGACCTGCACTTGCTGAACAAGCACCTAGGGCTGATCTTGGTCTACGTCACTTTTGCCACGCCCTTCGGCACGTATTTGCTGACATCATACTTCCGCACTGTGCCAGGCGAATTGGTGGAGGCTGCAGAGGTGGATGGTGCGAGCCATCTACAGATTCTTTGGCGAGTGATGCTGCCTGTCGCGCGGCCGGCTCTCGTCACCCTGGGCATCTTCAACTTCCTGTGGATGTGGAATGAGCTGCTGTTGGCTCTGTTGATCCTACAAGACGACTCCACACGGACGTTGATGGTCGGTGTCGCGAACTTGCGTGGGCAATACACGACCAACATTCCGCTGTTGTCGGCGGGGCTCTTCCTCGCTGCCACTCCGGTACTGATTGTGTTCTTCTTTTTCCAGTCCCAGTTGACAAAGGGCATGACGATGGGGGCTGTGAAGTAGGGCGAAGTGCGTCGAGGAAGAAGGCTTGGGCACATCCCCAAACCACATATCCTATTAAAGTTACCTTTAAAGACATAGTATTCATCCATGTGTGCTACTGCTCACGCCGGGCCGACTGTGCTCGGAAGGAGATCGCAGGGCGTTAAGAGGGCCAGAATGGGTGCAGAGAAGCATGGGAGGACCATTTATGTATGATCTGTGACGTTCGCCAAGGCCTAAGGCTTAGACTGTAGGGCACTAACGTTCGGCATTGCCTCGATGGTTGAAATGTGCTATGTTAAGTACCGCCGGAGGGATGCGGGTTTTCAACACCTGTTAGAAGAGGTGTGGAAAACCTGCCAGGTAGGTCCACAGCAGGGTTCATGGCCTCTTAGGCGGCGGGCGGAGATTAGCAGTTTTCCACAGGGGCAGGCTTGGGTTTACACTTTAGAAACGCTAAGCCGCACTTTCGATGCAACTTTCGATATCTTGTACGGGGCCACGCAATCGTCGGAGTAACGGTCGCACTAGCCTGTGTGGCGGAGTACAAGGAGCCTGGGAGGAACTAGGCGCATGGCACATTCGGCGACCGCGAGCTCCGACGAGATCTGGGCGAGAGCACTAAGTCAACTGCGTTCGCATGTCAGTGCCGCCACATATGAGGGTTTTCTGCGGCAAACATTTATTGCCGATTACGATGGGAACACCGTAGTGATTGGCGTGCCGAATGCCTTCGCTCGAGACTGGCTCGAAAGGCGGCATCTGGGAGATATACGAGACTGCCTCGGCGTGGCGTTGGGCCACCCGGTCGAGGTGTTGATGGAGGTGTTTCCCGTGGAGACTGGACCGGTACCGTCGTGGCTTCCGCCGAGCTCCTCCGCGTCGACGCCGCAGGGCGAGTCCGAGCCGTCCATAGGCTGCCCTTACGACGGGTTCGGCGCCTCGCGGCTCAACCCGCGCTATACCTTCGAGAACTTCGTAGTTGCGGACTGCAATCGCTTCGCCCATGCGGCTGCGATGCAGGTGGCGAAGGCGCCGGGCGAGAGCTACAACCCGCTGTTCATCCATTCGAAGTCAGGGCTTGGCAAGACCCATCTGATGCAGGCCCTGGGGCACCTGGTGCATCAGCGCTTCCCTCACGCCCAGGTGATGTATGTGTCGGCCGAGGACTTCGTCAACCACATGATCTCGGCTATTCGGGAGAACACAGTGGATGCCTTCCGCGCCCGCTACCGCAGGGTGGATGTGTGGCTTGTGGATGACATCCAGTTCATCGCAGCCATTGAGGGCCCGGCTTCCGAAGAGGAGTTCTTTCACACCTTCAACACGCTGTACGAGACCAACAAGCAAGTAGTGATCGCTTCGGACGCACCGCCCAGGTCCCTGCGGCTAATGAACGAACGACTGCGCAGTCGCCTGGAGATGGGGATTGTGGCAGACCTGCGCTGTCCCGATGTGGAGACGCGCGTGGCAATCTTGGAAAAGAAGGCGGCGGCTGAGCGCATCGAGCTATCGCGCGATGTACTAGAGCTGGTGGCCAAGCGAATCGAGTCCAACATTCGGGTGTTGGAGGGAGCGTTGACCAAGATTTGTGCTTACATCTCGCTGACCGACCAGATGCCGAGTCTCGCGCAGGTGGAGGAACTCATCGCGGACTATTCGAGCGCAATCAACGAGAGCCACGTCTCGATGCCGGAGATCGTGGACGCCGTGGCTGAGCGTCTGGGCGTGAGTCCTGATGATATCCTTGGGCCCAAGCGGCACAAGGAGCTTTCCTGGGCGAGACAGGTGGCCATATATCTCTGCCGAGAGCTTACGGACGGTTCGTTGGCGGCTATCGGCCATTTCTTCGGCGGCCGCGATCACTCAACGGTGCTTCATTCGTACAACAAGGTTGCCGAACTCCTGGCCGAGGACCGACGGGTCCTGTTCCTCATCAACGAGCTAAAGTCGCAGCTTACGGCGCAATAAATAGGCGCGTGGTCTCGGAGATCTGGCATCCCTAGCGAGGATCGGGACGAGGCCGCCCGCTGTGTGGGGCGGCCTCAACTCTTGGCTGGGCCTGTTGCCTAGTCCGAGGAAGACGGGCGGAGAGGGATGCGCGGCGGCCGGGCGAAGTTTCTTCCGGGTGGCAACAAACAGAGGAATATGTACTACGTCGGCAATGGGGGGACTGCAGTGCAGAACGCTGTTGTAGTAGTCGTCTGCCTCGCGATGGCCCTGGGAGCCATGCAATTCGCCTCGGCTCAAGGTGGCCCTGCCGACCGTCTGCAGGTGAAGACGACGGCCTGCCGGGCCGCCGTAACGGCGACGGGGGCGCTCCTCAAGGCGCTCGACCCTGGCGTCGACGAGGCGGTTGAGATACCACTCGCGGACGGGGCCAGCGTGATAGCGTTGCAGGTCGAAGCCACAGGCCCAGGGGCTGCCGTCGAGTTGTGGTGGGCTTCCCTACAAGGCTTGCCAGACCAAGCGGGACCGTGGCTGACAGGCCCAGCGGCGGATGACGCCGCGTTGACTCAGCCCGAGCCACCAGCGGGCTTCGTGCCCGCCAGCAGGAAGGACGGACGCTTTACTGTGGCACCGGGGAAGAGCTGTCTGCGCCAGGTCGTTGTGGTGACCGGCGACGCGCCGCCGTGGTTCCCCAAGATGGGACAGGCCTTTGCTGTGCAGGGCACGAGGCAGCTAATCAAGCCGTATTTGCCTTCGTTGGGCCCCGTCTCGGCTTACGACTGCGAATTGACGCTGGCCCTGCCGGCTGGGGTGACGGTGAAGACCTTCGACGGCGGTGTGGGTGCGCAGCCCACCGACCTGCGCCTCGCAAAGGGCTCCGGGGGGCAGGTGGTGAGCCTGAGCTATGACGGCCCACCAGGCAGCGCCTTCGGCATCTTCATCTGTTGGCAGGACAAGAATGGGGGCACAATCGTCTATCAGCCGGTGGTGGGTGTGGGAGGCACGCACGACTGGCGGCGTCTGCGCGGCGAGGTGCAAGCGCCCGTCGATGCGGTTCTGGCACGGCCCATTGTGCTAAGGTGGGCTCACGACAAGGTCATCGGCGAAGCGTGGATCGACAACATCACGCTGGCCGCCGCGGACGCCCCTAAGCGGAACCTGCTGGCCGTGGGCGACTTCGAGGATGAGCAGTGGGACAAGCAGGCGGGCATAGAGCAGTCTGGACCCGACGGGAGCCGTTGCCTGCACGTCGTGCTGCGGCAGGATGACGAGACTCATGGCTGGTGGGTGCCCCGAGAGAACGGCGTGGAGGTGCAGGGAGGGAAGACCTACGTGGTGGAGGCCGACGTCAAGGCTGACAAGGTCCACGTGCCGGGCGCAAACCCTCACGCGGCGCTGCTGGTGGCCTGCGATAGGGCCGTGCAGCCTGGAGCCTACAAGGTGACGCTGGTGGGGGGAAGCCGCCAGGCCGGTGCGCGGACCGTAGTCCGGCAGACGACGCTTGAGGTGCTACCGGACTTGCGCGATCGGCGCCCCAAGAGCGTGCGGCTGATGCCTTGCTACTACTCAGACGTCTTCCGCAGCCGCGAGGTTATCGAGGCCTATGCCCACAATACCTATCGCAGCGGCATCACCTGGACCTATGGAGCGGCAAACTGCGAGCTTGCCCGGCTGCTGCTTCCTAAGGGCCACAAGGTAGTCTGCTCACTGGGGCAGCAGCCCTTCGTTCTAGGTGGCGAGGCCGCGAAGTACCTCAAGGAGCACCCGGAACTGCAGGCCGTGAAGTTCGACGGCAGTAAACTATCCAACACTGCCTGCCCGGTTTGGTTCCTGGGTGATGAAGCCGAGGCTCGCACAGCGCGTGCAGGGTTCAGGGAGCAGGTGCTGGCGCGGCTGGGCTCAGGCGACCATGCCGGTTTTAACTGGGACATTGAGCAGCCGGTGGTGGAGCCGCCGGGCTTCTGTATCTGTGAGCGGTGCCTAGCGAACTTCCGGCAGTTTGCTGGCTTGGGCGCCGATGTGGATCTCAAGCCCGACGAACTGCTGAAGGATCCGCTGCGAGGGAAGTGGGTGGACTTCCGTTGTCGGCAGAACGCAGACCTCGTGAAGGTTGTCTCGCGGTGGCTGAAGGCCGCAGCACCTAAGGTTGAGTTCAGTGTCTACAGCGGCTATCAGTATCTGTTTACCAAGGAACACTATGGAGTGGACTGGGCTTTGCTTGCGCCTTACCTGGACGCGGGGATGAGCGGTTACGGCTTTCTCCCGGGCCCGGAAGCGGCAGCCCGAGAAGCCTTGGGCGGCAAACCTTACCTCGCCGGTGAGCTTTACTACCTGAGCCCCACAAGCGACGAACACTCAGCCCCGAACCCACGGCACTGGGCCAACCGGGTGCTGCGGCAGATCGCCTTCACTGGGGGCCACGGGATCGTGATCTGGTGGCTGCCTGTGTATGACGGCATGGTGTTCTACCAAACCAGCTTGGCCGCGGAGGCGATCGCGGAGCACGAGGACTACTTCACAAAGGGCCGGGACGTGAGGGGCGAGTTCCAAGCTACGGGCCTCAAGCAGGACGAGTGGTTCGCGCTGCAGTTGGGGGACCGCGTATTACTGTTGGTACTCAACTTCGCCCCGGAGCCGCTGCAGGGCAGGCTGGAGAGCGACACCTGGAGGGCTCCAGGTGAGGTGTCGGTGGAGCCCTACGGCCGGATGGTGCGGGTAATTGAGAAGGCGCCCTAGCGGGGCAGCAGAGCAGCCACTCATTGGGCCTGTTCGGGTCTTGGGGGAGCAAAAGCACTATGGCTGAGAAGGTTCGTGTTGTGCTCATCGCGATCGGTGGCTATGGAGCCAATTACGTCCGGGCGCTGCTAGGCCCACAGGGCCGCGAGGCCTGCGAAGTTGTGGGGGTGGTGGACCCCTTTGCCGCAAGATCAGAGTTTGTGGGCGAGTTGGACAGGCTAGGTGTGCCTGTTTACAACGAGCCCAAAGCCTTCTTCGAGGACAGGCCAGCAGATCTGGCCGTCATCTCCAGCCCGATCCACCTACATTGTCGACACACCTGCGAAGCCCTTACGGGTGGGAGCCACGTGCTGTGCGAGAAGCCGGTATCGGCGACGGTCCAGGAGGCGCGCCGGATGATGCAGGCCCGCGACGCTGCGGGGCGCTTCGTATCGATCGGCTACCAGTGGTCCTTCAGCGAGGAGATACAGGCTCTCAAGCGCGATATACTCAGGGGGCGTTTCGGCAAAGCACGGCGGCTCAAGTGTCTGTGCCTGTCGCCGCGCGATGACGCCTACTATGGGCGGACCGACTGGGCCGGAGCCCTCCGCGTGCCCACCGGCGAGTGGGTCCTAGACAGCCCCATCCACAACGCGGTTGCGCACTACCTGCACAACATGCTGTACGTCTTAGGGGACACCGTTGACCGCAGCGCCGTGCCAGCTGATGTCACGGCTGAGCTGTATCGTGTGAATCCCATTACGAACTTCGACACCGGTGTGGCACGGATTCACACCGCCGGGGGAGCGGAGATGTTGTTCTACGCCTCCCACGCCGTGCCGGAGGAGGAGGGCTGTCGCTTCGTCTTCGAGTTCGAAAGAGCCACGGTCGAGTGGGTAGGGGGATGCACTCCGATCCGTGCAGTACTGATGGACGGTGGTGAGGTGAAGTACCCCGTTGACCAGAGTTGGGGAAAGATGATGACGAAGCTATGGCATGCAGTGGATAGCGTGCGAACAGGAGCGACACCGCTGTGTGGCTTGGAGGCCGCGTTGGCACAAACGGTCTGTATGAACGGAATGCTGGACTCGGCCCCAGCCATTGTGGAGTTTCCAGCCAGACTAAGGCGCGTGACGGGTGAACCGGGCCACCAGGTGCGATGGGTTCAGGGACTGGCTGAACAGTTGACAGAGTGC
>JAKORR010000642.1 GCA_029777735.1 Armatimonadota bacterium
CTGATCATCATACCGCGGCTCGTTTCGCTGCCAACACCATAACGCAGCCCTTCCAGGAGCACCGCCCCCTGCCACGCGCGACGGCAGGGGGCTTTTTTTGATCCGCTCCGGCCTGCGCACAGACCGTGCTAGAATAGGGCACTGACTGGCACCCACTACTCACCCCGAGGAGAAACCATGCTGTTTGACGAGTTGAACTGGATGGATGTCGAGCACTACCTGGCCCACCACGACAACCGGGTCATCGTGATCACCGGGGCGTGCGAGCAGCACGCCTACCTCAGCCTGCTCAGCGACGTGCGCGCGCCGCTCGCCATCGCACAGGCGGCAGTCGGCTTTGAGTCCGTGCTGATCGCGCCGCCCCTGCCCTACGGCATCTCGCCCTACTTCACCGCCTACCCCGGCACGATCAGCCTCAGCCCGGAGACTTTCAGCGCCGTCGTGCGTGAGGTGCTGGCGGGGCTCATCCGGCAGGGCTTCAAAGGCGTGCTGGTCAGCAATGGCCACGGCGGCAACACCGACACCCTGCGCAACCTGCTCGTCGAGCTGGGCAGCGAGCACCCCGACGTCACCTTCGACCTGTTCGAGTGGTGGAAGGATGAGCGCGTGGCGGATGTCGCCGCTGCTACCGGCCTCCCGCCGAACCACGCTAACTGGCTGGAAGCTCTGCCCACCAACCGCGTCGCAAACCTGCCCGATGGCGAGAAGGAGCCACCCACGCTGTCACGCGTCGCGCCGCCGCAGGCTGTTCGCGAGGCGCTGGGCGATGGCTCGTATGGCGGGCCGTACCACGCCCCCGACGCAGTCATGGATCGGGTCTTTGAGGCGGCGGTCACCTCGATGGTGGAACGGCTCCGTGCGCTGGCAAGCGGGCGACATAGCACCGCCTCATAGGTCGTTTTTATCACCCTTTAGAGCTAAGCCAAATTGACGGTTGACGCAATCGCTGATGCGTCGTATGCTAGAAGCAAGGGAGCTCCGTTCCTTCCTTTAATCGCGCCTATCTACCTGCAACCTCTGTTCCCTACTCCCTAGCCAGTCAAAGCAACGCGCACCAGCACAGGCTGCCCATCAGCAGCCGTGTTTGGCACACCCGGGCGGCGGTTTCTCCCTCGCCTCCCGCCCGTCGGGCGCAGCATATGGCGCTGGCATCAACCGGAATCATCGGGCCCACCCTTATGACCCACCGTCGTTCGGGGCACTGTCATTGCAAGAACGTTTTGTAACGTACGCAGAGGGAGAGGTTAGGATGAGTCAGAAAGCACGTTGGCTCCTGTCACCGGACCCCCGGAGAAAGGAGCGCGAGGCAGCATTCCGCCAGTATGACGAGATGGTCTGTGCCGTGCTCTCGGAGTTAAAGTCTGCCATGTTCCCGCAGACATATCACGTCGACAAGCACAGATCAGGCGACTGGTATCTCTCACCCCCCGATCACGTCATGGGCATCTCGCCTATCTCGGTGAAGCTGCGTTTTGATAGCTCGAACCGGCCCGTAGCCTTCCGCGTGACCAATTACGTGGACTGGACGCCGGTCGAGGAATGC
Organism: Armatimonadota bacterium; assembly: GCA_029777735.1. GTDB lineage: Bacteria > Armatimonadota > Zipacnadia > Zipacnadales > FEN-943 > JAKORR01. The sequence continues at coordinate 1,544 of JAKORR010000642.1, forward strand.
GATCTCTCGGCACACAGCTTACAGCAGGCCATCAGGCGGCTGTTTCCTCGGCTCGGGAGAAGTTAAATTAAA
>JAKORR010000643.1 GCA_029777735.1 Armatimonadota bacterium
ACGGTCTGCCTTGCTGCGAGGCCGCCCCCTCGCGCTGTTCGCAAGGCAGTCAATCAGCGACAGGATAAGACAAGCCGAACAGGCCGGGCCAGTGCGCCAGCCCGTGCTTGCAGATTAGCACCTTTATCTCTCCACCGGAAGCAGGCGGGCCGCCTGCAGAACGCTACCACTTCCAAGGGCTTGGGGGTGTTTGGTTGTACCGCTGGTCATATCTGTGGGGATCGGTGAGGTAGATAATCGCCTCGACGACGGCTACCAGCCAGCTCAAGCCCGTCCACCAGCACGCAAGATAAAGCAAGCCCCAGCCCCAGGAGCCATTATAGAACTTGTGGGCGCCGAGGCTGCCGAAAAGCAAGGCCAGAACCGCAGCCACCACGGGCTGGCGCGGGCCCGAGTACACCGTCTGAGACCGCGCGCCGCCACGGGATGCACGCGGCACAGTCCTCCGTGCGAGCCGCGGCACTCTGGCGACTGGTCGGCGCGCTTCGACTGCCTGCTGCGTGGGCAAGGTCGGGGCCAAGTCCGGGTCGCGAGTGAACTCCCGCATCCGCAGAGCCTTCTCCCATCGGTCGGAGCCCTCGCGGCTAACCTCGTCCTCCCAGGCCAACTGGCCTCCCACCAGCATCTGCTTGACGGCTTGCTGCGTGTATGGACCGCTTGGGACCGTCCCGCTGTCGCTCATTCTTCTCACGAACCATTGAGGTTCCTCTGCGGGGACCTCTCGTGCAGGCGTGGCTGGCGCTGCTGGTCTATCCGCCGGTACGTCTGCGGACCCGTTAGCAAGCGGCCTGGCTGGCTGCTGCGGGGGCAAGCTCTGAGCTGGCGTTGGGGGAAGCTGCTGCGCGGGCTCTGACGGCGTCTGCGAGCCCATCAAGGCCGACAGGTTCGGGTTGAAACCTGGCATCTCATGGCCGCAATACATGCATACATGGTCCGTGGCCCAGATGGTCTTGCCGCAATTGGGGCATGGGATCTTCCTCGTCCCCTTCGCTGACATAGCGACCTCCTCGTTTGTCCGCCGAGGGGTGACAGATCTATCCGCCCGCGATCTGCAGCCGCTCTACAGCCGCAGGATGCCATGACGGCACCGCTCGCGTTACCGTGAGCCCGTAGACCCTATCCGCACCCGCTAGCCTGCAGGCGCGGGCGCAGGCTTCCAGCGTGGCTCCTGTCGTCCAGACGTCGTCCACCACTACCACCGTCTTCTCGTCGAGACTCACGCCGGGCACTGGCTTGAAGGCCCCGGCCAGATTGCGCCTCCTCTGTTCCGGCTCCAGCTCAATCTGCGGCCGAGTGAACTTGACTCTGGTCACAGCTTGAATCATAGGCATTTCCCACAGCTCTGCTAGGTGGTAGGTGATGACGGCTGCTTGGTCAAAGCCCCGCCACCGACGCCGGCGCGGGTGCAAGACCGCAGGCACCAAAGCCTTCACTTCCCCGAAGGGTAGGCTGTCTGGCTCGTCGGCCTCCTGCAGTACCCGCTCGAAAAGGAGTCGTGCCAGCACGGGCGCCAGGAGTTGAGCGTTGCGGAACTTGAGCCTCAGCACTGCCTCCCGCAGCGTCCTGGCGTGCAGGCCCACACTTCTGACCGCCAGCAGCGGACTACGGCTGCGACGACACTCGCTGCACAGGTGCCTCTCCGTCTGATTCTCTGGAAAGGGCACGTTGCAGCGAGCGCAGTAGGGCGCCGTGATCCACTCGACGCGGGCTAGGCAATCGTCACAGAAGGCTGTCTCCCAGTCCCGTCCGCAGACCTCGCAGCGGGGCGGATAGAGCAGCCTTGCCACCTCGGACCAAGCCCGGTACAGCCAAGGCAATGACACGCAATCTTCTTCGCCCTTGCGTGCGCGTGTTCCTGCATGCCCAGCGGCAAGGAACGCCTGCGAACCAGCGTCCTCTTGTCGCCGTGCCACGAAGGCTCCCAGGACCTTAGGGCGAAGAGAAACCCTGTGCCCGCGCGTCGGGATCGGTACGGACAGCAGACCTTGCAACCTTGCCTTGGTGCACATTGCCCACGGCGCCGAACACCGACGCGAGACGGCCTAGTCATGAGGTGGCTATCACATGATCCCAGGCCTTCAACTGCGACAGTTTGCGCCTTCACCTGACTGGCGACGGCTCTGGAAGACCCTAATGCTCCAGGGACAGCCCGATCGTGTGCCTCTGGTCGAGCTTATCGTCAACCAGCCCGTCCAGGAGGCCTTCCTTGGCCGACCTCTTCGCACCTACGCCGACCAAGTGGACTTCTGGTACCAGGCGGGGTACGACTATATCTCGCTCTGCCCGGCCTACTGGGTACGAGCGCCTGAGGCTGCCCCCCGGGAGGGTTGGCGCCGCAGCAGCGTCGGTGCTTGCTACGGCGGTGAGCGCGAGATAGTTTGGGGTACCGAAGGCACCGGCATCATCACGACAATGGCCGATTTCGACAGCTACCATTGGCCTACGCTTGATGACGTCGACTGGGGTCTCTTTCGCTACTGCTTGGACCCCGCCAACCTTCCAGAGGGCATGAAGGTCATCGCGCGCGCTGGCGATATCTTTACTTGGGTTTGGCAGCTCATGGGCATGCAGACCTTCTGTTTTGCTTTGGTGGAGAACGTGGAGCTGGTGGAGGCGCTCTTCGATCGCATCGGCCAGTTCATCTACGACATCTTTGTCCGCGAGGTCGAGATGGACGAGCGAGACGTGATCTTGGGCCTGTGGTATTCGGACGACATTGCCTATACGGAGGGCCTGTTCGCGCACCCCGATGTATTCCGCCGCTACCTTTTCCCTTGGATGAGGCGCATCGGTAATCTGGCGAGACAGAAGAAGGCGGCCTATCTCTACCACAGTGACGGTGACCTGTGGCAGGTGATGGACGACTTGGCGTCCTGCGGACTCAACGCCCTGCAGCCCATCGAACCTAAGGCCATGAACGCCGAGGAACTCAAGGCGCGCGAGGGCCACCGCTTCTGCCTGTGCGGCAACATCGAGGTGGATCGCTTGGCGCGCAAGACGCCGGCTGAGATTGAGGCGTTGGTGCGCGATCGTATCGAAAAACTCGCACCGGGTGGCGGCTACTGCGTTGGATCGTCGAACACCGTACCGGACTACGTGCCGCTGCAGAACTACGTGGCGATGCTGAACGCTACCTTCCGCTGGGGCAGCTATGACTCCTGAGTAGCCGGCAGCGCCGGTTTCCCCCGCGGCAGGCCTACTGGCATATCTGTCTTCAAAGGCGTGCGGAGACCTTCGGCCCGCCGCATGCTCCTTCCACGCCCGGTTCCCCGCCAGGAGGTCATCATGCCGGAAGAGGGGAACTGCCACCTATGGTCCGAGCCGGGCAGCTGTTGCTGCCGAGGTGGCACCCGGCGTGACAGAATAACATCCTGACCGTGAACGCTACCTGCCTAGGAGGCACCGAAGATGCTTTATGGTTTGATCCACTACAACGCACCGGGCGAGACGGTAGACGAGTTCCTTGCCTACGTAGCCGAAGCGGGCTTCGATTCCACGGAGCTGCAGATTCGGGACATCTGGCTGGAACAGGGAGATCCTGAGGAGGAGGCGGCGCGAGTCCGCGCCTTGTTGGATTCGCACGGTATCAAGTGTTCGGCCCTGTCGGCGGGCAATGACTTCAACGTGTGGGAGGAAGAAGCCATCCAGGCCCAGGTGGACCGGTTCCAGCAGGTCTGCGAGCTGGCAAAGATCGTTGGAGCGCCGGTAATCCGCACGGAGGGGGGCAGTCCCAAGGAGGACTGCCCGGAGGACCTGTGGGTCCCCGCCATCTCGGGCTGCATCTTGCGCTGCCTGGATTTCGTCGAAGACATGGGCTTGATCCTGGCGATTGACAACCACGGCTGGATTACCAACAACGTGGACGTGCTGTTAGGCGTCCTGGACACTGTCGCCTCGCCGTTGGTGGGCACCAATTTGGACACGATGAACTATCGCTGGTTCGGTTATCCCGTAGAGACGTTGCCCTATGTGTACGAGCGGGTCGCGCCCTATGTGAAGCACACACACTTTAAGGACGGCACAGGCTTCCGCAAGGAGTACAAGGGCTGCGCGCTGGGCGAGGGCGAGGTCCCGATTGCCGCGGCCGTGGCTGCACTGAAGGCCGTAGGCTACCAGGGCGTCTGGTGCGCTGAATATGAGGGACCGCGCGACACCTCGGCGGATGGGTACCGCCGCTGCCTCGCGTGGTTCAGGCAGAACGTGGCCTAGGCTCCAAGCGGCGGGCAAACCTTGCGTGGGCCAAAGGCTGGGAGTAGACTCGGGCGAGTTGCGCGGAGTTGGGGTGTTCGGGACTAAGGTTCCCGACACCTATCAGGTTCTCCTGGCGGCTTCGGAGGGGATGCAGTGCAGCAGTCGCTCCGGTGGGTCACATGCAGACTAAGGCAGATACCCCGTGCCGATGATGCAGCCCGCCGTCGACAGCGCCAGAAGACCCTTCTGTGACACGGCTCGGCCGACAGACATCCCGGTTCTCCCTGTCCATAGGCATGGCTCAGAACACTCATGGGGCTGGCCGTTGTCGGCATATCCCGCCGGCCGCGCAACGTAAATCGCCAACTCTTGAGGCGCTGGAACCCTCTAGCCAGCGCGAAGCGAGGTAGTGAGGATGATCAACCGCACTTTGGCACAGACAG